>JABLXM010000051.1 GCA_013177815.1 Anaerolineae bacterium
ACGGCTCCGACCCCGCATCCCACGACCGTCATACCCGCATGACGGAAGCCATCCGCGACTGCGAGGTGGTGGTCTGCGCCGGCATGGGCATGGGCGCTTATACCAGCCTGCAATCCTTCAACATTCGCCCCATCATCACCGATCTGAGCCAAATTGACCAGGCGCTGCAGGCTTTCCTGGCTGGCAAACTGGAGGACAAGCCGGAGCGGTTGCATTAGATAGCGTTTGACTATGTCCGCCGAGATGCTCGCATTCGGACCGGTGCCTTCGCGCCGCTTGGGGAATAGCCTGGGCATCAACCACATCCCCGCCAAGTACTGCACCTATGCCTGCGTCTACTGCCAGGTGGGGCCGACCCACCCCCTGACGCTGCGCCGGCAGACTTTCTTCCCAGCGGTGGAGGTGGCGCGAGCGGTCGCCGGGAAATTGTCACGGGCGCAGCACGCTGGACAAAACGTGGACGCCATCACCTTCGTCCCGGACGGCGAGCCCACTTTGGACCTCAACCTGGGCGAGATGCTGGCTATCCTTAAACCGTTGGGAATCACTCTGGCGGTCATCACCAACGGTTCGCTGATGTGGAATGCCGAGGTACGGGCTGCCTTGCTGGGTGCCAACTGGGTCTCCGTGAAGGTGGATGCCGCACACGAGCGAGTCTGGCGCGCCGTCAACCGACCACACGGACGCTTGTCCTTTGAACAAGTGATGGATGGCATCCGTACCTTCGCTGCTGAGTTCCAGGGCACACTGGTCACCGAGACGATGCTGGTGGACGGCGTGAACGACAGCGACGCCGAGATCGACACTCTGGCGGATTTCTTGGCTGAGGTTCAGCCGGATGAAGCCTGGCTGGGCACCCCCATCCGCCCCGCGGTCGACCCGTGGGTGCGGGCGCTGCCGGATGAACGCCTGTTTACCGTCGCACGCCGCGCCCAGGCGCAGGTTCCGGTGCTGCGCACGCTGGGTGCCGAACCGGAAAGTGGTTTCGTCCTTACCGGCGACCCCCTGGATGATATCCTGGCGATCACGGCGGTGCATCCGCTACGGGAGGAGACCCTGCTGGCGATGTTGCGCGCGCGGGGCGAGGGCGCTCCGTGGCTTGAAGCGCAGGTGGTTGCCGGGCGGCTGCGGCGCATTTCCTACCGCGGCACAGATTTTTACCTGTACGACTGGGAACGCGGGAAAGAAAAACGAAAACCATGAGGAAAACGATGAACATCCTGGATGAATTGTTGGCAGGTCTGCCAAAGGAACCGGTGCCCATCCGGCGCGTGCTGGCGGGCGTCCACTGGAGCGCGGTTTGCAGCCGTAACTGTGGTCTTGCCGTCACCCTGACGAACGGTGGGCATCATGATGAACAGAGCTGGATTCGGGTTCGCAATGTTGGTGAAGTGCACCACATGAGCGCACAGGAACTGGCGCAGTGGGTTCATTCGAAAAAAACGCAGGAAGTCAGCTTGGGGATGGCTGCCATCAACTCGCTGCTGCCGGTGGATGAGCGCCAGGCGGTGGTGATCAACGCCGGCGATATCCTGACCGAAAAGGGTGCCGGCAGGAATGTGGTGGTGGTGGGTCACTTTCCCTTCACTGCCGCGTTGCGTTCGGTTGCGTGCAATTGCTGGGTGCTGGAACAACAGCCCCAAGCGGGCGACTTGCCGGCAGAAGCTGCGCCGGAGGTCATCCCGCAAGCCGATGTGGTCGCCATTACCGGCATGGCGCTGGTGAACGGCACCCTAGATGGGCTGCTGGCGCTGTGCCCGCCGGGCGCGCTGGTGATGGTGCTTGGACCGAGCACACCGCTGACCCCGCTGTGGTTCGAACACGGCGTGACGGTCTACTCCGGCACGCGCGTCATCGACGAAGAGTTGGCGTTGCGCACCATTGAACAGGGCGCCGGCTTCCGTCAGGTGCAGGGCGTGCGCCTGCTGTCCTTCTGGCGGGAGGATGAATTAGGCTCCGAAACTACTTCGATCGAATAAATGGAGGAACCATTTTGCGGATGCCATAGACCTTTGTCTATGGTGTTATATGAATGATTAAGCCTTTCTGCTGCTGTATCTCACCGGTTCGTTTCCCCTCATAATCAACCAGCCCGCCGAACCTCACTCCGCCAAGTAGGGCGCTTCGCCGTCCAGGTCGCCGACGAAATCCCGCAGCCCGCTGTGCCCCAGCATCTGGCGTATCGCCTGGTTCTCGCCGTTGTGGTACCAGTAGTGGTAGATCGTGCGCAGCAGCAGCGAGCCCCACAGGTAGTGGGTTGGTTTGCCCCGCCGCACCACCGGTTGCTGGAGGCGCTCGGTCGTCAGCGCATCCAGCCAAGCGTCAGCCTCCGCCGTGATCGATTCCCAAGCGGCTTGCATCGCCGAAAGATTGGGGGTGGAAGCCGGTGCGCCATAGGCGAACTGTTCGTTGATGTCCGGGTGGGTCAGTATGTCTTGCGCGTTTAACAGAAAATAGCGCTGTTCCTGCCACGCCAGGTGACCCACATTCCAGGCGATGCAATTCATGGCTTTGAAGCGCAGCATGCCTTCCTCGTTGCTC
>JABLXM010000052.1 GCA_013177815.1 Anaerolineae bacterium
CAAGCTGTTGATCTTGTGTTGCAGCAGGGGCGCCAGGCAATCGTTTTGGTGCCGGAAATCGCGCTGACGCCGCAAACCGTGCGGCGTTTTATGGGGCGTTTTCCCGGTCAGGTTGGGTTGATGCATTCCCGCCTCTCGCCCGGTGAGCGATTCGATACCTGGCGGCGCGCTCGCAATGGTGTGTTGCCGGTTATCATCGGTCCGCGTAGCGCCCTCTTCACACCATTGCCCGAACCAGGGTTGATCATTGTCGATGAATGCCACGACGATACCTACTACCAGTCGGATTATCTTCCCTACTATCACGCCGTCGATGCTGCGCTTCAATATGGCGCTTTGACCGGTGCGCAGGTGCTGCTAGGTTCCGCTACCCCACTGGTGACACAACAGGAGCGCGCCCGGCGGGAACACTGGCAGGTGCTGCGCCTTGCGGAACGCATTAGCACGCCTCCCGGCGGCGGCGACGCCCTCGTCCTGCCATTGCCGAGGGTAGAAGTGGTGGACTTGCGCCAGGAATTGCGTGATGGCAATCGCTCCATTTTCAGCCGCCGTCTTCAGGATGAATTGCATCACACCCTGGATGCCGGTCAGCAAGCCATCCTTTTCCTCAACCGGCGCGGCTCCGCCACTTTCGTCTTTTGTCGCGCCTGCGGCTACAGCCTGCGCTGCCCGCGCTGCGACCTGCCGCTCACCTTGCATCTGGATGGCGCCCGCACAGAAGACAACTTGCTGTGCCACACCTGCGGATACCACCGGCGCTCTCCGGCACGCTGTCCCCAATGCGGCAGCGACCAGATCCGCCACTACGGCACCGGCACAGAAAAGGTGGAAAGCGAATTACACGCCCTGTTCCCGCAAGCGCGCGCGCTGCGCATGGATTCCGATAGTGTCCGCCGGCGTGGTTCGTTGGACTTGATCCTGACCCACTTTGCCAACCACCAGGCGGATATACTGATCGGCACCCAAATGCTCGCCAAAGGGTTGGACTTGCCGCTGGTGACATTGGTGGGCGTAGTGCTGGCGGATGTCGGTCTCAATTTTCCGGATTACCGCGCCGAGGAACGCACCTTTCAATTGTTGACACAGGTTGCCGGTCGCGCCGGACGCAGCACATTGGGTGGTCTGGCGGTCATCCAAACCTACCAACCGCATGCCGCCGCAATCCACTTTGCTGCCCTGCACGACGATATCGCTTTTCATCAACAGCAGTTGGCAGCCCGCCGCCGGCTGGGTTACCCACCCTTCGCCCGGTTGGCTCGCCTGGAATATCGCCACCGTCAGCCCGACCAAGCACGCCAGGCAGCACACGAAATGGCGGAACAGGTGCAACATTGGATCACCGAGGGTGATTACAGCGCTACCGAAGTGATCGGTCCGGTGCCATGCTTCTTTCAACGCCGCGAAGGTTATTGGCGCTGGCAGGTCATCCTGCGTGGACCCAATCCAGCCAATGTTTTAAGGGATAAAAACCTGCGAGAATGGCAGGTGCAAATCGATCCGGTCGATATCTTGTAAATATTAAATATCATTAACGTAACATAAACGAATATTTAACTTAACGTTAAGACAAGTTCAATAATTTACCGGCGTGATATACTCTCGTTCACAGTTTGAAGTTGGTGGTTATGGATAGGAGTCGTTGATGAAAAATTTACTGGTCATGCGTCATGCGAAATCATCCTGGAAAGATAATAAGCTCGCGGACAAGGACCGCCCGTTGAACAAACGCGGCAAGAAAGATGCCCCAATGATGGGCAAGCACATTCGCGCGCGCGAACTGTTGCCACAATTGATCCTGTGTTCAAGCGCCGAGCGCGCACGCGCCACTGCCAAAGCCGTGGTGGATAAATCAGAATATACCGGCGAAGTTCGCTACCTGGATGATCTTTACCTGGCTGAACTCGACTGCATCCTCGAAGTGCTACACGACTTACCCGAAGACCTTGACCGCGTGATGGTGATCGGGCACAACCCTGGGCTGGAATCATTAGTGCAGATACTTAGCCACCAGGTCGATTCGCTGCCAACCGCAGCGATCGCATACTTGGCAATACCTATCGATTCGTGGAAAGACCTCAAAGAAGATAAGGATTCACAACTGGTCGAACTCTGGTTGCCAAAAGACTTGAGAAAATCGGATAAATGAGCAGTTGACCGAGTGATGCAAACCGTCGACACCACTAACTTTGAACAACAAGTGCTGCAAGCCAGCCAACCGGTGCTGGTGGAATTCGGCGCCGTATGGTGCGCACCCTGCAAACGGATGGAACCGGTCCTGGAAGAACTTTCAGCGCAATGGGACGGCTGCGTCCACCTGATGAAGGTGGATGTTGACCTTGATCCCGACCTGGCGATGCGCTTCCAGGTCATGAGCGTACCGACCATGATACTGCTCAAGGGTGGGCAAGAGCAACAGCGCCTGGTCGGACTGCAATCACGTGAACGCATCATCGAAAAAATCTCCCCTTACATCTAAATAACACCAGTTACCACCTATTGGAGAGAAGTGATGTCATTCTGAGCCGAAGCGCCGCACAGGCGAAGAATCTCGATATTCCCCTGCCAAATATTCATGCTACGCAGATCCATCGATCCAAAAGTAATGCCCCAGGCGGGATAACATGATAGCAACTTTGTTAATTAAAAAGCCGCCTTTCGGCGGCAGATCATTCAAGCCGGTCTCAAGCTTCTTCCTTGGCGACTGTGCCAAAAACATAGTCCCACAGCGGAACGCTCACGCCGAAACGAGCATCGGGGGTTTTGTAGTGATGCTGCATGTGGTAGCGTTTGATGTACTTGGCGTAACCACTGCGCATCGGAAAGTGATGCTCGGCATAGTGCATCAGGTCGTAGGTCAGGTAACCGGCGATAAAACCGGAAAAGAAGGGTCCCACCCACGCCGGCACCCCCAGCACGGTTGAGAACACCAGCCAGAAAAAGCCGTAGAACAACATCGCCAGCGGTATACTCACCGGCAGGGGCATCACCAGGCGGGTCTTGACCTGCGGCTGGACGTGGTGAATGCCATGAAACAGGAAAAAGATGCGCTCCACGCGCTTTGATTTGGGCATGTAGTGGAACAGGAAGCGGTGCAGGATATATTCACTGAGCGTCCAGATGAACACACCGCCCGCAAAGCTCAACGGGATGAACGCCCAACTCGCGCCCGACGGCAAGTCAAGCACGGTGCGGACGAGAAAGAAGATCACCACTGGCAGCCAAAAAACCACGATCGTGACTGGCGAAATGTGAGTGAAGAACTCCAGGAAATCGGATTTGAACAAGCGGATAGGTTCCTTTTGGGCGATCGGCATGTGATACATAGCACCTCCTAAATATGACCAAAATTAGAGCGATTGTACATATTATAGATGGGATTGGGCGGAATTACCAGCGCAAGGCAGCCGTCCTTAAGGGTACAGCACTGGTACCAGTTCCGGCGCAAATTTCTCCACCGTCGCATACGAGATAGCGTTCTCACGGCAGATGGCAGCGTACATATCGACGCTCGGGCGGCGCACACGCTTCTGGGTTTCGTTCTCCAGCCCCCACAAACCAAAGCGCTGAGTCCAGCCGCGCTCCCACTCGAAGTTATCCACCAACGACCAGTGGAAGTAACCTTTGATTTCCCAGTTGAAGTTGCACGCCCGCCATAACTGATGCAGGTGCAGCAGCGTATAGCGTCGGCGGAAATCGTCCACTCTGTCCTCGATCCCGTTCTCGGTTACATAGATCGGCAACCTTCGCTGGTGCGCCCATTTGAGCCCCTCGAAGAATCCCCTTGGCACATTGGCAGATTGCCCCGTCTCGCTCACCTCATAACCTGGTGGGAAGCGCCGCTTGTGGAACAATTCGCCGGGCGCCAGCGCGAACGCCACCTCGTCCACCGAATAATAGTTCAATCCGATGAAATCCTGTGTACCGGCGGCTTCTGGGATGCGGCAACGTTTGGTCAGGAAGTGAAAACGCCCATCCGTCAAGGCGCGCATGAAGGACTCATTCCACGCCAGGTGAAGTTGCCTCGCCACCAATTTATCCAGGGGCGAATTCTTGTGTGTCTGCCAGAAACTGCGATAATGGTGGGCAAAGCCCACCTGCGCCTGCGGTTGGATAGCGTGGATGCTGCGGTAAGCCAATGCGTGGGCGCGCACCAAGTTGCCCATGACCGCATATGCCAGGTTGAGATCATTCTTGCCGGGCGGAAAACCGCCGCCCAGCCAGCCCCCGTAGGTGTAAACATTCGGCTCGTTGATCGTCACCCACAGCGAGACGTATTCCTTGAGCGCCCCCACCACCTTGTGCACGAAAGCATCGAAGTAGGCGGGGGTCTCGGCGTTTTCCCAACTGCCGCGCTGGTGCAACCACAATGGGTCACTGAAGTGGTGCAGCGTCACCATCGGTGTCAATTTGCGTTCCACCAATCCCCGCAGCATGGCGCGGTAGCGGTCCAGCGCATCCTCATCCCAGCGGTCTGGCTGCGGCTGCACACGGCTCCATTCGATCGACAGGCGGTGAGCATTTTGCCCACTCTCCGCGGCGCGGTCGAAGTCCTCGCGCCAGCGCCCGCCCCACCAGTCGCAAGCCAGTCCGGCTTTGTCATCTTCCAGGATGCGACCAGGCTCCGATTCCCAGGCTGCCCAGTTGTTGTTGGTGTTCTGTCCCTCCACCTGGTGGGCGGCGGTGGCGGTGCCCCAGAGAAAACCACGGGGAAAATGGAATGTGGCGGTTGGCATGACTCCTCCAAGTGTACGATTGAAAACTGATGAATGTTACCGATTATACAACGCGGGCGCGGCGCGGACAAATACGCCGTTATCGATAACTGTTGCAGTATTATTTCTCTCACCCAAAATTAATCTAATACCATCTTATTTGGATTAAAATAGTGTGGAAATCATCTCTGGAGTTCATTGCATGCAGCAAAATACTGTAAGTCCGGCAACACAAGGACGTACCAAGTTCATCATCGGCGGTTTGCTGATCATCGCAGCCATTGTCTATCTCATCGTATCTTCCACTCAAGCCAGTACCCAGTATTTTTTGACGGTTGAGGAACTCGTCAATCGTCCCGAGATGGCAAACCGCGACGTGCGCGTCTCCGGTGTGGTACTGGGCGATACCATCCAGTACGACGCCGATACGCTTGACCTGCGCTTCACCGTCGCCAGCATACCGGCGGACCAAAAAGATATCGACGCCCAAGGCGGTCTGGCGTTGGTGTTGCACAATGCAGCGCTGGATTCCAGCCTGCCGCGCATTCCGGTGATCTATAATGGCGTGATGCCTGACCTGTTGAAGAACGAAGCCCAGGCGATCATGACCGGGCAGATGGACGATAACGGTGTTTTCCACGCCGAAGAACTGCTGCTCAAGTGCCCCACCCGTTATGAAGAAGCAGTGCCAGAGCAAGCCAATACCAGTAATTAGATCGCCAACGGATCAACGGATGTCATTCAGCCAATTACACTGGTCACCCATTTACCCATACAGGTCAGCGGGTGACTTTTATATTCCCACTTATAAGCACACTCTTACAGGTAAACTTTCATGATCGAAAATATCGGCACTGGCGCCCTCTACCTTTCCTTATTAGTCTCGCTTTACGGCATCGGCGCGGCTGCATACGGCACCTGGCAACAGCACAAAGGGCGACCGGCTCATGCGTGGATCGAAAGCAGCCGTCGCGCCATGTTGCTGACTTTTCCGCTTATCTCGGCTGCTGCCCTGTCGCTGATCGCTTTGCTGGTCAGTGGGTCATACAACGTCCAGTACGTCTACAACACCACCAGCGATGCCATGCCGCTCTACCTCAAGATCACCGCCCTGTGGGGTGGTCAATCCGGATCGCTGCTGTTCTGGTCCTGGTTGATGTCTGCCTTCGCCAGCGCCGTCACCTTGCGCAAATGGGAGCGTGACCGCGAGTTCCTGCCCTGGGTGGTACTCGTCTCATTGGTGACATTGGCATTCTTCCTGATGTTGTCCGTTTTCTTTGAGAATCCCTTTGTGCGATTCTGGCAGACGATTGATGGGCGGCAGGTCGTTGCACTGCTACAGCCTGCCGGCGCCACCCCCATCCAACCGGTGGATGGTCGCGGGCTCAACCCGCTGCTGCGCCACCCTGGTATGGTCTTCCACCCGCCCATGCTGTATCTGGGTTTTGTTTCTTTCATCATCCCCTACGCCTTCGCGATCGCCGCCCTGGTAACAAAACGCGTCGATGACCGCTGGATCCGCATCACTCGCCGCTGGACTCTGGTCGCCTGGCTTTTTCTCTCGCTGGGGCTGGTGCTCGGCAGTCGCTGGGCTTACGATGTACTGGGCTGGGGTGGGTACTGGGGCTGGGACCCGGTGGAGATCGCCGCATTCATGCCCTGGCTCGCCGGCACAGCATTCCTGCATTCAGTCATGATCCAAGAAAAGCGGGGATTGTTCAAGCGTTGGAATATGATCCTGATCATCATAACCTACGATTTGGTCATCTTCGGCACATTCCTGACCCGATCGGGAGTGCTTTCTTCGGTGCACGCCTTTGCCCAGTCCGCCATCGGTCCGCTGTTCTTTGGCTTTATCGGTCTCACCCTGGTTGCCTCACTGGCATTGCTATTGTGGCGCTGGAATGATCTGCGTTCAGAGGGTCAATTGAACTCACTGCTTTCGCGTGAATCGCTCTTCCTCGTCAACAACTTGCTCTTCATGGGCATCCTGGCAGTTTGCTTCTGGGGCGTCATCTACCCGCTCATCTCAGAACTGGTCACCGGGCAGCAGGTCACGGTCGGTCCGCCCTTCTACGAACGCGCCACCGGACCGCTGTTCGCCGCATTGATCTTCCTGATGGGCGTGGCACCACTCTCCGCGTGGGGTCACTCCACCTGGAAGACGCTTGGCAAAGCCATCTGGAAACCGTTCATCGTCTCGTTGATCATCATTACCGTGATCATCATCAAGGGGATGCGCAACCCCGCCGCGTTGTTGGCGTTCTGGTTGGTGGCGTTGACCACTTCGGTCACCCTATATGAATACGGGCACGGGGTGTTGGCGCGCCGGCGTCGTACTGGCGAGAGCATCCCGGTGGCGCTGTGGAACCTGGCTGCCCGCAACCGCAGGCGCTACGGTGGCTATATCATCCACCTGGGCGTGGTGTTGATGGCTTTGGGCGTGGTGGGTATCGAGATGTTCCAAAGCGAGACCCAAGGCACCATCCGCGTTGGCGAGAGTCTCTCGCTTGGCGGTTACACCATCACCTATAAGGACCTGGCAGTCTTCGATACCAATGATCAACGCAATGTTGCCCGCGCGGTGGTAGCAGTGCAGAAGAACGGGCGCCCGATCGGCGAACTCTACCCACGCCGGGATTTCTTCTACGACTCACAACAGCCCATGACTATCCCCGGCGTGCGCAGCACCATGGAAGACGACCTGTACGTATTGTTGGTGGACTGGGAAGCCATCTCGTCCGAGAGCGCTACATTCAAAATCTACCACAACCCCCTGGTCAACTGGCTTTGGTTGGGCGGACTGGTCTTCATCATCGGGACCCTGGTGGCTGCCCTGCCCGATAAAGAGCATCAGCCACAAAAAGCGCAATACCCGGCTGCGCTTAAAACTGCGGCTTCATAAAGTATTCGGTTATTACCGGCGGCACATCTCGCCGTCGTGAACTATTGAACCTTAAAAACAGATGGTCCGTTCACCAGTGGAAAGATGGTCCGAGCGGTCCAGCTATATCTGCCACCGTCGCCAACGCCAATCGCAATACTTCATAACCCGTTGCCAGGTTGAGCTTATCGACCGTGTCGCCGGGGTCATGATAATGCGGGTTGATATCGGCGCCCTGGCAGCCCGCCGCAATGCCCTGGTCGAACCAGTTCTCACTGATCAGCACTGCCCCAACACCAGCCTGCCAGAACGAAGCGTGATCCGAACGGTCGGTGGCACCTTGGGTGATGTAATCGTACTTCACATCCAGCCCATGCCGCACGATGTTGGTGACCAGCGCCTCGCCCACCGCCTGCGATTGCGGCAGCCCACCCACATGGAATTCCATGCAGCGGTCACTATTGGCATCGTAGGCGATCATATCCAGATTGATCACGCCAACGATGCCATCGCTTGGGTGATCCTTGAGGTAAGCCTGGCTGCCCAGCAGCCCAAGCTCCTCGCCACTGAAGAAGATGACCTGGATGGTGCGTTCGAAGCGGTAAGAGCGCAACAAGCGCACCGCCTCCAGCAGCGCGGCTGTACCGCTGGCATTGTCATCCGCGCCGGGTGCCAACATCGTCGAATCTTCCGGATAGGTTATGCTATCCAAATGTGCCGTGAGCAACACCCGCTCCTCGGATTGTCTCCTGCCCGGCAGGGTTACGATGATGTTTTGCCAGATGTAAGTGCGCTCAGCATCGGTATATGGGTAAGGATCGACCTCGATCTGGCTTTCCGGCACCCATTGCCGCACTTGCGCCAGCACGTAATCCATCGCACGGGCATTGGGCAACCCGCTGAACATGGCATAGTTGTTGCGAGAGGTGATGGTGACCATCTCATCCCCAATTGTCGCCATCCGCGCGCCGGAGAGGCTTTCGACCCAGCCGGTATAATATTTCTGGCTGGTATGCTCCAGGATATCCGGCACCACCTGGTCCGTCGTGATTGCCTTTGCACCTGGCGGCAGCGGCAGGTTGCAACCCGCCGGCGCCAGTAAGACGAACAGGATCAGGAACAAGCGAACAAGCTCTCGAAGCACAGGTTTATTGGACATGGAACACCACCTCTATTCTAATGTGTGGTATTGTATCGAAACATAATGAAAAAATATCTCTTTCTCATACTTTTCTTACTCATGCTGGGCGCCAGCCTGTTAGCCGCGCCGCCCGCCAGAGCCCAGGCGCCGGTCCCAACGCCATCCGATGACGCCGTCAACACCATTGCCAAAGAAATGTATTGCCCGGTGTGCGAGAACATCCCCCTGGATGTCTGCCCCACCCAGGCGTGCAAACAGTGGCGCGAGTTGATCCGCACCAAACTGGCAGAGGGCTGGGATGAGCAACAAATCAAGGAATACATGGCAATCCAATACGGCGACCAGGTTCTGGCAGAACCGCCGCGGCGCGGGCTGCATTGGTTGGTCTACCTGCTGCCGCCAGTCTTCCTGCTGGCAGGTGTACTGATCCTATGGCGGGTGTTCAGCCGCATGCGCCCCCCTGTTGCCACCACCACACCACCGCCGATGCAGGACGATTTGGATGATGCTTATCTGGCACGTCTGGAGGCGGAACTCCGTCAACGCCAAGAGGAAAAATGAGGTCACCCAGATGAGTGAAATGACCACACCCGAACTTCCCGTTACAAACTCGCCCCCGTCACGCCGTTTGCCCTTCTGGGTGATTGCGCTATCTTTCGTTCTTTTGGCTGGCTTCCTGGCATTGATCGCCTGGGGGCTGCGCAATGCTCAGGCTGGTCCGGTCACTGTGGGCGAGCCTGCGCCCGATTTTGAATTCGTCACCTTTGACGGACAGGCGCTTACCCACGCCGATATGCAGGGCAAGGTTATTGTGGTCAATTTTTGGGCTTCATGGTGCCAACCTTGCGAGCAAGAAGCCGCCGAACTGGAAGAAGCCTGGCAGCAGTATCAGCCCTCCAACCAGGTGCTCTTTCTGGGCATCGACTACGTTGATACCGAAGATGAAGCGCGTCTCTACCTGCAAAAATTCGATATTACCTATCCCAACGGTCCAGACCTGCGTTCCAACACGTCCAAAGTTTTCCGCATCCGCGGCGTGCCAGAGACGTACTTCATCGACCGCACAGGTCGGCTGGCGTATATCCAGGTTGGTCCTTTCACCAGCACCAGCGAGATCACCCGCATCATTGATACGATCCTGGCGCAATGAGCGCCAATTAAAGAGAAATTATGGATATCGGTTCAATTTTTATATTACTTTCAATGATTGTGGTTGTGGGCATGATCCTTTCACAACCGTTCCAAAGCCGCCCACGCACCAGCCAGGATGAAGTCCTGGCAGAAGATAGCGTCGCGTCCCAGCGATCCGCTCTGATGGCAAACCGCGACCAGGTTCTGGACGCACTCCAAGAGCTGGATTTTGATCATACTCTGGGGAAAATTCCGGAGGAGGCATACCAATCCCAACGAGTCGTATTGCTGCGGCACGGCACGCAAGTGTTGCGCCAACTGGACGAGATCGATTCAACCGTCCAACCACAGGAGGATGCCGAGAGCCGTCTGGAAAATGCCATAGCCAGCCGCCGCGCCGATGGTCGCCAGGTAGTGACGCGCCCAGGTGATGAAGACCTGGAGGATTTACTGGCAGCGCGCCGGCGCGCCCGCCAGGTCAAATCCGCTGGGTTCTGCCCCAAATGCGGCAAGCCCGCCCAAACCACCGATCAGTTCTGCTCGCGCTGCGGCAGCAACCTGGAGGAATCTGCATGACCCGCGCGCGCTATTATGCCCCCCTGGCACTCATCCCGATCTTCCTGTTTGCCACAGTCGCGCTGACCGGTTGCGAACTCTCGTTTGCCGGTGATATTACCCCGCCTCCCAATGCCAGTCCCCGGGTCACCCAATCGCCCGCCATGGTTTCCGCCGTGTACCCAATCGTTGCGCCGGACCTGGCAACCGGGCAAGCCATCTACACCGAAAAGTGCGCGCCCTGCCACGGAGAGAGTGGCGGCGGCGATGGTCCTTCCGCCAGCGGATTGCCCAATCCACCCACTGCCCTGTCTTCCGCGCAAATCGCACGCGTCGCTGCTCCCGCAGATTGGTTCGCTATCATCAGCCAGGGCAACTTGGAACGTTTCATGCCCCGTTTTAGCGACTCGCTTACCGACCGTGATATTTGGGACGTGGTCGCCTATACATTTTCCCTCTCAGCGCCATTAGAGAGTCTGCCGTCTGCCGCTACGACCTACCAGGCGTATTGCGAAACATGCCACGGCAGTGACGGTAGTGGCAATGGTCCACGTGCTGCCAGCTTGGCGGTACCCTTGCCGGATTGGCGCGATGCTTCACAACTCACCAACAAATCGCTCGAGTATCTCTACACCCTCACCAGCCAGGGAAACGCCAATAACATGCCCGGCTTTGCAGACGAATTGACCGATGACCAGCTCTGGATGATGTCTGTCTACATCCGCACATTTGCACTGGGCGTCCCGGCAGTGCTGGTGGATGGGGATGTGCCCGGCGCTGATACCCCACCACAACCGGGCACCTTCAACCTGACCGGTCGATTGGAGAATGCCTCCGGTGGCAATCTGCTGGCAAACATGCCTGTTAAATTACAAATGCTGGATGCCATGCAGGTCACCCAGACGTTGGAAACGACAGCCGAAACCGACGGCAGTTATCATTTCAACAACCTGGAACTGGCTGAAGGGCGCGTCTTCCTCGTCAGCACCGAGTACCAGCAGATGACCTTCCATGCCGACCCGCTTCAAGCAGCCGATATCCGCCCTGGCGATGAAGCTCGCCTGCCATTGCGTGTCTATGAGACCAGCAGCGACCCGTCCGCACTCGTAGTTGACCGCCTGCACATCTTCCTGGAGAATGCGGGGGCTGGAGCGTTGCAAGTGGTTGAACTCTATCTCATCTCCAATACCAGCAAGACTGTCATCCTGCCGTCTGCTCCCGGTCAAACCATCATTGATTTCTCGCTGCCATCTGGCGCTGCCAACCTGCAGTTCGAGGATGGCGTATTGGGAGAGCGATTTTTGGAAACCGCCAACGGCTTTGGCGACACCCAAATGGTCTTTCCCGGCGAACAACAGCTTCAAGTCTTGTTCGCCTACGAGATCCCCTTCGAACGCAAAAGCACATTGGCAATCAGCACCCCGCTATTGACACGCTCGGTCATCGTCGCCGTACCAAATGGGGTCGTCAAATTGCAGAGTCCTCAGTTGACGTTCACCGGCGGGCGCAGCATCCAGGGCAGCACCATCAACACCTATGAAGCCAGCATGATGAATGCTGGCACAAATATCCAAATGCAAATGAGCAGCCCATTGCGCAACCCAATTGCCGGTTTGGCTGGCAACCAGCTTGCCAGTGGTTTACTGAGCGCCGGCATTTTCCTGCTGGTCATTGGCGCTGCCGGACTCTTCCTCAAGCGTCAGCGCACCGCGCAGGATCCTGGCGGTAAAGTTGATCCGGTCAACCAGGACTCCCTGCTGGATGAGATCCTGGCGTTGGATGATCTCTACCAGGCAGGCAACATACCGCTGGACGCTTATCAGCAACGTCGCGCTGAGTTGATGGATCTCCTACACGAAATCACCCACCAATGACACCAACCGCTCACCCAGACGCCGTCATCGAAGTGCACCGTCTGGTCAAGCGGTTTGGCACCAAGATGGTGCTGCGCCAGCTCGAATTTTCCGTCTCGCGCGGTCAATTCGTCGCGTTGCTTGGACCCAATGGCGCCGGCAAGACCACCCTGCTGCGCATCCTGGCAACCCTCTCCCGCCCCACCCTGGGTGAAGTTCGTGTGGCGGGCTTCCATTTGCCGCAACAGGCACCCTCTGTCCGGCGAATGTTGGGCGTCGTATCGCACCTGCCATTGCTTTACGGCGACCTGAGCGCCGAAGATAACCTGCGTTTCTACGCGCGCCTGTATGACCTGCCATCCATAAACGAACGCGTGACCGCGGTTCTCGAACTGGTTGGGCTGGCATCACGCCGGCGCGACCAGGTGCGCACCTACTCGCGTGGTATGCAGCAACGTCTGGCAATCGGGCGCGCTGTGCTGCACGATCCTGTCATTTTGCTGTTGGACGAACCCCATACCGGTTTGGATCAGGACGCCAGCCAGATGCTTGACGAAACCCTACGACAGGTTGTCTCTGGCGGCTGTACCGTCGTCATGGCATCTCACGACCTCTCGCGTGCCCTGGATCTGGCAAATCGCTTCGATATCATCGGGCGGGGACAGATTATCGCCTCGGTCACACGCGACCACATCCCCAATGGTGATCTGCTGGGTTACTACCGCGAGGTCACCCATGCGTGAGAACACGCGCTTCTGGCGCTCGATGCTGGCAATCACCTGGAAGGATTTGGCGTTAGAATGGCGCAGCCGCGAAATTCTCACTGCCATGTTGGTTTTTGCACTGTTGGTCATCTTTATCTTCAACTACGCGCTGGAATTAACCCCACAGACCCGTTCCGAGGTCACCGCCGGTGTACTCTGGGTAACCTTTGCCTTCGCTGGCACCCTGGGGCTCAATCGTTCGCTGTCAGTTGAGAAAGACCGCGGCTGCCTGGATGGTCTCCTGCTGGCACCGGTCGACCGCAGCGCCATCTACTTGGGTAAAACGCTGGCAAACCTGATCTTCATGCTGGTCGTGGCTGCCATCGTGCTGCCGATTTACAGCCTGCTCTACAACACCAACCTGTTCCTGCCCGGCTTGGCGCTGGTCATCCTGCTCGGCGCGATCGGCTATGTAGCAGTCGGGACATTGCTTTCCAGTATGGCGGTACAGGCGCGCACCCGCGATATGCTGCTGCCGGTGCTGCTCTTTCCAATTGCCATCCCGATATTACTGGCAGCCGTCAAAGCCAGTAGTGGATTCTTGCAAGCGCTGCCGTTTGAAGAAATCAGTCCATGGCTCAACCTGTTGGTCGTTTATGATGTTATTTTCATCTCGGTATCATTCATGGTCTTTGAATTCGTTGTCGAGGAGTGATCGTATGGATCGATCTAAAGCGTTAACCACCCTGGATATCGTCACCGGACTGCTCATGGCAGGCGCCACGGCAATGGTATTCTTTTACGCGCCGCTCGAAGCCGTCATGGGAGAGGTACAAAAGGTGTTCTATTTCCATGTTGCAGCAGGCTGGGTTGGCATGTTGAGTTTCCTGGTTGCCGCTGCCTGCGGCGTCATCTACTTGGTATCCGCCCGTAAGGACCCACTCAAGGCTGTATACTGGGACCGTGTTGCTGTCGCAGCAGTGGAGATCGGCATGGTTTTCGCTTTCATCAACATTGTCACCGGTGCCATCTGGGCACGTCCCATCTGGAACACCTGGTGGACCTGGGACCCGCGTCTGACAACCGCCACCATTATGGAACTGGTCTACGCTGCCTACCTGATGCTGCGCCAGGGCATCGACGACCCGGAAAAACGTGCCCGTTTCGGCGCGGTTTATGCCATTATCGGTTTCATGAGTGTGCCGTTCACCTTCTTCTCCATCCGCATCTTCCGCACCATTCACCCGATCGTCATTGGTACGAACGAGGCAGGCGCTATGGGCGCCTTCGATATGACCCCCAAAATGGCGCAAACCTTCATCGTCAGTTTGGTGGTCTTCTCGGTGCTTTTCGTGGATGTGCTTTGGCACCGTATCCGCCTGGCAGCCCTGGCGGATAAAGTAGAGCAGCTTAAATTGCAGTGGGAAAGCCAGGGAGGTGAATGATGGAAGGTCCAGCCAACACATTAGGTTATTTCATCGCCGGGTACGTTGTCATCTTTGCCAGCATATTGTTCTATCTAATTTCATTGATCATCCGCTGGCGCAACCTGAGCCAGGAACTGGCGCTGCTGGAAGAATTGCAACAAGATCAACCATCGACCGATCAATAGGTGTCACCTCATCCTTGTTATATCCGTCATCTAACCACCTGGTCGTCTTGTTATCTAATTTTCCAATCATCCCATTCACTTTTTTCTCATCGACCAATCATCTTGCCATCTAACAACCTTCTTATCATTTCCTCAAAATTGCCTCTTGACACAGAACATAAGTTCGTGTATCATATTACTAGAACATAATATCGATGTTCAGGAGAAGCAAAAATGGCTAGAAAAAGCGTCGGAATGGGCGAAAGACATCAGAAGATCATGGATTTTCTGATTAAATTTCAGAACGAGAATGGCTACCCCCCATCCATCCGCGAGGTCGGAGAAAGTATCGGTGTCAAGTCCACCTCGCTGGTCGATTACTACCTCGACCAGTTGGAACAAATGGAGTATATAGACCGGGATAAACGCGTCTCGCGCAGCATCCGCGTCCTGCGCAGTATGGGCGGGCAGAAGATCGACCTGCGTCGCGCCATCCAGGATGTGACCGAACTGCTGCGCGTTCCCGTGATCGGTCGCATCATTGCCGGTGAACCCATCCCCGTTCCCGCCAGCGATTCACCCTACTTCGATGAATATTCAAGTGTGGAGGTCGCTCGCAGCCTGTTCTCTAGCAAAGAGAATGTGGCGTCGCTCTTCGCCCTGGAAGTTGAAGGTGATTCGATGATCGATGCCATGATCAACGACGGCGATATCGTCATCATGCGCCCCGCCCAAGACGCCACCAACGGTGAAATGGTAGCAGTGTGGTGGGATGACCAGACGACGCTCAAGTATTTCTATCGAGAAAAGAATCGCATCCGCCTGCAACCTGCCAACCCCACCATGCAGCCGATCTACGTCGACAACCCCGAGAATTTCCAAATCAAGGGCAAGGTCGTGGCAGTCATCCGTCAATTCAAAGCCGTCTGATCAACCTCCAATTTCATCCCTATAAAACCAATACCCCCGCTGGCGGGGGTATTTTTATATTGTTTGATCGAAGGTCGAAATTACTCGACGGAAACGACTGCACCGGCAGCTTCCAGTTTGGATTTGGCGTCTGCCGCCACATCCTTACCGACCGCAGATAGCACTTTGGAACCAGCCGTCTCAGCCATCCCTTTGGCTTCCACCAAACCCAGGTTGGTCAGTTGGCGGATGACCTTGATGGTCTCGATCTTCTTTGGTCCGGCATCCTTGATGACGACGTCGAACTCGGTCTGCTCTTCGACAGCCTCAGCAGCGCCGCCAGCGCCGGCTGGCATGGCAGCCATCGCAGCCACAGGGGCAGCAGCCGAGACGCCCCACTTCTCTTCCAATTGCTTCACCAGGTCGGCGGCTTCCAACACCGTCAGTTTGCTCAAATCTTCAACCAATTTATCCAAATTTGCCATTGTAAACTCCTTATATCAATAGAAGATGATTAATTTCCGATTTACAGGGGAGCCGGAATGGGCTCCTGTTCCGAATATGCCTTGACCACGGCTGCCACCATGCGGGCAGGTTCAACCAGGGTGCGTACCAGTTGGCTGGCAGGCGCTTGCAGCACGCCAAGCAACTGCGCCTGGACGACCGGCAGCGGCGGCAGGTCAGCCAGCGCCTTGATATGCGCAGCATCGAGATAGGCGTTATCCATGAAACCGCCCTTCAACTGGAACACATCGCTTTTGCTGGCATCTGCGAAAACTTTCGCCAACGCAGGGGCATCTTCCACCGCGAAGCCCACCAGCGTGGTCTGCGTCAGTTCGCCTTCATGCGGCAGGTTGGCATTCTTGAGCGCGATCTCGAACAGGGTGTTCTTGACCACATGGGCTTTGCCGCCTGCTTCGCGCACTTTGACTCGCAGCGAGTCGATCTCCTTCATGGTCATGTGGTTATACGACATCATGAAGACCGCCTGGCTCTCGCGCAGCATTTGCTCGTAATCTGCCACCATCTTGGTTTTCTGTTCTTTTGTAAAAGCCAATGAAAAGTCACCTCCTTTCAAAAATAATTCTTTGCCCGTTCCTGCCGGGCAAAGAAGATGATGCTGGACAAATCCTACTATTCTGGATGGTCTTTGCAGTCGCTCTTCACCTCGGCTGGATATTAAGCCTACGGGCACCGGCTATCTAGGGTGTTGGCTGTTATTCGATTGTCATCGCGCAGGTGATATCGCTACCCTGCGCGCCCTATTCTACCACAAGATCACTCGCTGACCTTCATACCCTGTGCAATCTGGCTATCCACTTTGATGCCCGGACCCATGGTTGAGGTCACGGTGATACGGCGGATATATGAGCCTTTGGCTGCCGAAGGTTTGGCTTTGCGTATGGCATCCATCAGCGCTGCCATATTCTCGTACAATTTATTGGCTTCGAACGAAACTTTGCCGATGGGCACATGGACGTTGGCGGTCTTATCCAAGCGGAACTCCACCCGCCCGGCTTTGGCTTCTTCGATCACGCGCGGCAGTTGATCGGCATCGACCACGGTACCCGCTTTGGGGTTGGGCATCAGCCCGCGCGGACCCAGCACACGCCCCAGTTTGCCTGCCTTGCCCATCATATCCGGTGTGGCTATCGCCACATCAAAATCGGTGAAGCCCGCCTGGATCTTGTTGATCCACTCATCCGAATCCGCCACGTGGTCGGCGCCAGCCTTTTCGGCAATCGTGGCAGCTTCGCCCTGCGCAAACACCAGCACGCGCACCGCCTTGCCCAACCCGTGCGGAAGAACAACCACATCGCGCAATTGCTGGTCCGCCTGGCGCGGGTCCAACCCCATGCGCATATGGATCTCTACGGTCGAGTCAAACGAGGTGATGCTGGTCTCTTTGACCAGTTGGATGGCTTCCATCGGTTCATAGAATCGATCGGAGTCTACTTTTGCCATTGCAGCAGTGAATTTCTTTCCGTGTTTCGACATACTTGCTCCTTCGTGGTCTTATCGGGCGAGTTACGCCCTCCCACTTGATGATTGGATCAGTCCACCACTTGGATGCCCATGTTGTGGGCAGTACCTTCGATCTGGCGCATGATGCTCTCCATATCGGTGGTGTTCATATCCTTGATCTTGATCTCGGCGATCTCACGGATCTGCGAGCGGGTCACCTTGCCAACTTTGTTGCGGTTCGCCTGGTCCGAGCCTTTATCGATCCCGGCTGCCTTGCGCAAGAGCACGCCGGCAGGCGATGATTTGAGCACGAACGTGAAGGAACCATCGGTATAGACGGTGATCTCTGCCGGTATGATCTCGCCCGGTTTGTTCTGGGTGCGGGCATTGTATTCCTTGCAGAATGCCATGATGTTGATGCCGTGCCCAGCCAGCGCCGGACCGATGGGCGGCGCCGGATTGGCTTTGCCGGCTTCGATCTGAAGACGTACCACTGCTTTGAGTTTCTTTGCCACTTGTTATCTCCTTTGTGGTATTGGCGGGCTTCAAGCCCTCCCACGATTACGATACTTCCCCGATCAGGATTTCTCCACCTGCAGGAAGTCCAACTCCACGGGCGTTTCACGCCCGAAGAAATTCACCATTACGCGCACCTTGGAGCGGTCCACATCGATCTCCGAGACGGTACCACGGAAATCGTTGAACGGTCCATCGACGATGCGCACCCGCTCGCCCATTTTGAAGGTGACCTTGATGTGCGGCGCTTCTGCTTCCATCCGCTTGAGTATCTGCGCCACCTCTTCCGGTCGCAGGGGAATGGGGTCGTTGCCCATGCCCACAAAACCGGTCACGCCGGGCGTGTTACGCACCACGAACCAGGATTCATCCGAGAGCAACATATTGACCAATACGTAGCCGGGGAAGACATGTCGTTCCACCACGCGCCGTTTACCGTCCTTGACCTCGACTTCTTCCTGGGTTGGGATGACAACATCGAAGATCTTATCGCGCATGCCCATGGTCTCGATGCGCTGCTCCAGGTTGTAGCGCACCTTGTTCTCGTAGCCGGAGTAACAATGCACCACGAACCATTGCGCCTCGGGAGCGCCTGTCTTGGCGGGATCCGCATCGCCGGCGGGTGGCTCCCCAATCGGGGTTTGCGTCCCCGGGACATCTTGCTCCCCCGCAGGCACAGGCTGCTCCGCTTGTGATTCTTCCACCGCCTCAGGTTGGTCTGGCTGCGCCTCCACCGATTCCCCTGCCTGGTCGGCACGTTCTTCAGCCGCGCTATCAACCTGGCTGGTCACCTCCTCGACGGCAGCCTGTTGTTGCGCTATTTCGGCTCCAGCAGCAAGCGTTTCTTCAACGGATGCCTGCGGGCTGTCCGATCCGGCGGTCGCGTCTTCCTCATCGTCAACGACGGGTTCAGGCGTGTTGGCAGGTTCGGTGCTCATTTCCGGCTGTTCAACCGGTTGTGATGCACCCAACTCCGCCGCTTCTTGCGGCTGCTCTTTGTTCGGATCCAACCCGTTCTCCTGGTCCATACCTCAACCTTTCAACATAACGCAGCGCGCCCTGCTGTTATCCGAGCAAGGCAGTGATCATGCGCGAGAACAAGAAATCCAACAAGCCCAACAACAAGCTCATGGCGCCCATGACGATCAAAACCACCCGGGTCAACTTCCAGGCGTCCGGCAGTGTTGGCCAGGTCACTTTGCGCAGTTCACCGACCGTCTCTCGCCACCACAACCGAATGCCGCGCCGCTTGCCATCTTTCGATTTCGCCGGCGTTGTTGAAGGCTTGCTGGCAGGCAGCGGTCGGGCAGCTTCCGGCTTTTTGGGCGGCGCCAACGGTGCTTTTATATTTCTCTTCGCCACGTTATACTCCTTGTTCTTACGGCTAAAACGCCGCCTCTTGAGCGGCGTTCGCCTCCGTCAGCAGGCCAGGCAGGACTTGAACCCACAACATCCGCTTTTGGAGAGCGGCGCTCTACCAATTGAGCTACTGGCCTCTATCGGTTGCCGGCTCCGGGCGTTCCGCCGGCAACCCTTGTCATTCTCCACTACTTTGTTTCGCGATGCGGCGTGTGCTTGCGGCAGCGCGAGCAATACTTATTCAACTCCATCCGGGTCGGGTCATTACGACGGTTCTTCTCGGATGTGTAATTGCGCTCTTTACATTCAGAGCACGCGAATGTGATCACCGGACGGACGTCTTTCTTCTTGGATGCCATGTCTTTTTACCAACCGTTCTATGGTTCTACCTGATCAAGCAATAATTTTGGTGATCACGCCAGCGCCGACGGTCAGACCGCCTTCGCGAATGGCGAACTTCGAGCCTTGCTCCAACGCCACCGGCACGATCAATTCCACCGTAAACGCCACGTTGTCACCCGGCATCACCATCTCCACACCTTCCGGCAGCGTCACCACACCCGTCACATCCATCGTCCGGATGTAGAACTGGGGGCGATACCCCGTGAAGAATGGCTTATGACGCCCTCCCTCGTCCCGTTTCAAGATATACACGCTGCTCTCAAACTTGGTGTGCGGCGTGATGCTCCCCGGTTTGGCTATCACCATCCCGCGTTCTACATCCGTCCGCTCCACACCGCGCAGCAGCAGCCCGCAGTTATCCCCTGCCATGCCCTCGTCCAGCAGTTTGTGGAACATCTCCACCCCCGTGCACACCGACGACATGCTCTTCTCTCTCAAACCTACGATCTCCACCGGATCCCCAACTTTGATCTTGCCACGATCCACGCGCCCCGTCACCACCGTCCCCCGTCCTTTGATCGAGAACACGTCCTCCACCGGCATCATGAACGGTTTGTCCACCGCCCGCACCGGCTCCGGTATGTAGCTGTCCACCACTTCCAACAGTTCTTTGATGCACGCGTATTCCGGCGCGTCCGGATCCGTCGAGGTGCTCTCCAATGCTGCCAGCGCACTCCCACGCACGATCGGCGTGTCGTCCCCAGGAAACCCGTAGCCGTTCAACATCTCCCGCAGTTCCAACTCCACCAATTCCAGCAGTTCCGGATCGTTCATCTGGTCGATCTTGTTCAGAAACACTACGATGCTCGGCACTTCCACCTGACGCGCCAGCAATACGTGCTCCTTCGTCTGCGGCATCGGACCGTCCGGCGCTGCCACCACCAGAATCGCACCATCCACCTGCGCCGCCCCCGTGATCATGTTCTTGATGTAGTCCCGGTGCCCAGGCATGTCCACGTGCGCATAGTGCCGGTTCGGCGTCTGGTACTCTACATGCGCAATGTTGATCGTGATCCCCCGCGCTTTTTCTTCCGGCGCGTTGTCGATCTGGTCGTACGCCTTGAATTCGCATTCCCAAAGAACTGGCAGTATTTCGTGATGGCTGCCGTCAATGTCGTCTTCCCGTGGTCGATGTGCCCCATCGTCCCAACGTTCAGATGCGGCTTGCTGCGGTCAAATTTCTGCTTCGCCATGTTTCCATCTCCTCAAAAACATAAACTAATCTTTTCGGCAGGTAGAGCCCTCAATGGGACTTGAACCCATGACCCCGTTCTTACCAAGAACGTGCTCTACCATCTGAGCTATGAGGGCTTGCCGTTCATTGCATGCCCGCCTCGCGGCGCGCTTGGCTATTCAGCCAGTGGGCGGTGAAGGATTCGAACCTCCGAAGGCGTCTGCCAACTGATTTACAGTCAGTCCCCGTTGGCCACTTGGGTAACCGCCCGCTTTCGAGCCGTTGCCTGCTCGGGAGCGAGACCATCCTGCGACGCTCTCACTCACCAGCCTGCAACTGAGCCGACGATGGGAATCGAACCCATAACCTGCCGCTTACAAGGCGGCTGCTCTGCCGTTGAGCCACGTCGGCGCGTAAATTGTTAAACTACAAATCAAGCGGTAAGCATTATAACAAAGCCCGGGGTGAATCGCAAGGTTACCCGCGCTCTACCGCGAAGATGCAGTTTATCAGATGTAGAGGTGCGCGTCAAGGAATCGGCACGCCGCAGCGGGATTTGTTCCTGTTCTTTTCGCGGAACGAATGCTACGGGCGGCAGTAGTGGGATTCCCCACAAAGTTGAATGACCCACTTCGCGAGCCGCCGCAGGCGGCGTGGCGATCTCGAAAGGCAGTGGATGGAGACCGCTTCGCTTCGCTGCGCCCGCGAAGTTGGATGGATTGCTTCGCGAGCCGCCGCAGGCGGCGTGGCGATCCCGAAAGGCAGTGGATGGAGATCGCTTCGCTGCGCTCGCGAAGTTGAATGATTTACTTCGCGAGCCGCTGCAGGCGGCGTGGCGATCTCGAAAGGCGGTGGATGGAGATCACGTCGCTGCGCCCGCGAAGTTGAATGATTTACTTCGCGAGCCGCCGCAGGCGGCGTGGCGATCCCGAAAGGCAGTGAATGGAGATCGCTTCGCTGCGCTCGCGAAGTTGAATGATTTACTTCGCGAGCCGCTGCAGGCGGCGTGGCGATCTCGAAAGGCGGTGGATGGAGATCACGTCGCTGCGCCCGCGAAGTTGGATGGATTGCTTCGCGGGGAGGCACCCGAACCTTCCGAAGAATCTCACTGAATGTTCCCCCTCATCGACTGCTTCGAAGCCTCGCCGCCCACCGTCTAATGCTCTAATCACTAATCGACTTTTCTCTCATCGACTTTTTCCCCACCCATCCGCCTGGTGTTATTCCAACGGACGCTTTACCTGCACTCCACACGCCCCCCAGCCAGGGCGAAGCGCCGTAATGACGAACTTATGGCGCTGCTTGTGCTACAGCCCCGTCCCCAGCCCTATCATGCCCCCCGCCAGCAGGCATGCCTGCCCGCAGTGATACAGCACGTGCACCATGAACTGCCCGCGCGGCAATTTGCTGATGAAGCGGTCGTACGCCAACAGCCCATCCGAGGCGAAGAACAGCAGCGCGCCAAGGCTCACCAGGGTGGTTGCCGGCAAGCTCCAGGAAGGGCGCAGCCCGGTGAACAACGCCGAAACCACCATGGCGCCCAGAAAGAGGGCATACGCCAGCAGCGCCTTCTGCAATCGGCGCGAAAGGCGCGAGCCAGCCAACTGCGGCACGCCCCAACGCAGCAACAACCCGAATGACACCAGGAACACCACGATCATCGCTGCCGGCAGCCAGCGCCATGCCAGCGCCCCCTGGTTCAGCCCGACGATATACGCCAGATGCGCCAGCCAGAACGCTCCCACCCCTGCCATAAAGAAACCCGCCGAGAGCATCAAGAAGATATCCCCCACCAATGAGAACACCAGCGCCAGCCCAAACCAGATCATCCCACCGGCGTAGCCGCCGGCAGCCCAGCCCCACGCCAGTAGCCCTATAATGGTCAACGGTTTGAACAGCCACAGCCCGCGCCGCCAACCACGCCAGGCGCACAGCCAGTCCCCCAGCGCCGCAAGCCCCGCCACCACCAGCCAACCCCCCGCAGCCATCGGGTCTATCCTTCGCCTGACGGTCGGGTGAAGCCCAAGCGCTCCAGCGCCGCCGGGTCATTGCGCCAGTTCTTGTTCACCTTGACGCGCAGTTCCAGGAAGACCTTGCGCCCATTCATGGCTTCGATCGCCTGGCGCGCCTGAATGCCGATCTGTTTGAGCATGGCACCTTCCTTGCCAATGACGATACCTTTGTGTGAATCCTTCTCCACCAGCAGCGTGGCTGCGATGAAGGCGCCCTGATCGGCGCGCTCCTTGTACTCGTCGACGCGGACGGCGATGGCATGGGGGACTTCATCGTACAGCAGATCCAACGCCGCCGCACGCACCAGGTCGGCGGCAATCTCGCGCTCGTACAGGTCGGTGATCTGCTCGGTGTCATAGAACGGCGGGCTTTCCGGCAAGCGCGCGATGACCGCCGCCAGCAGTTCATCGCGCCCCTCGCCGTTGGCAGCCGAAAGCCAGCGCGGTTCGGCAGCCGGCAGCAGGGCGTGGTAGCGCGCCAGCACAGCAGCCCGTTCAGCAAGCGGCACCAGATCCGCCTTGTTGAGCACCAGGATCACATCCGCATCTTCCAGGCTGGCGAGGCGCTCCGCCACCAGTTCATCCTCCAGGGTGGGGTCGCCGCTGGCATCCACCATGAAGAGCAACAGGTCGGCATCGCTCAGCGTTTCCAGCGCTTCCTCGTTCATGAAAGCGCCCAACTTGTGGTGCGGTTTATGAATACCGGGGGTATCGATCCACACGATCTGCGCCTGCGGCAACGTCAGGATGCCCAACTGCCGCCGCCGGGTGGTTTGCGGGCGCGGCGAGACCGCCGCCACCACCTGTCCCAGCAGGGCATTGACCAGGGTGGATTTGCCCACATTGGGGCGTCCCACCAACGCTACGAAGCCGGCTCTATGTCCCGGTTGCATGCACCACCACTTTCTCCCCTGTTCCACCCGAATTGACCACGATGATACCGGCGATGATCATCAAACCGCCGACCACCAGTTGCCAGGTCA
Source organism: Anaerolineae bacterium (assembly GCA_013177815.1). Lineage (GTDB taxonomy): Bacteria > Chloroflexota > Anaerolineae > Anaerolineales > Anaerolineaceae > JABLXM01. Next base: position 23,892 of record JABLXM010000052.1, read on the forward strand.
GGTGTTCACCCAACACTGCCACGCCCAGAACGCCGCCCACCAGCGCCACCAGGAAGGAAACCTGCGAGGTGCGGCTGCCGCCCACGGCGTGGATCAGGTAATAAAAGATCAGGTAATTCAACGCCGAAGACATCACGCCCAGGAAGACGACCGCCACCCAACTGATGGGGAGCTGCGGCAGCGTGAAAGGCACGTCGATCGCCAGCGCTACAGGAAAGATGAACAGCACCGAGAAGAGAGTCTGCCCAAACGCCTGCTGGCTCGAGGTGGTACCATCGAAGTTGCGGCGGGTGTAGACCACCATCGCTCCAAAGCAGAACGCCGCCGCCAGCATACCGGCGATACCCCAGATTGAAATGCCATCCGCGCCGTTCATGCGCGAAGACGCCAGCAGCACCACGCCGGAAAAACCGATCGCCAACCCAATGACCTTGGGGGTGCTCAAGCGGTCATCTGGCAAAAAGAAGTGCGACAGGATGGCGGCGAACAGCGGTGAAGTGCTGTTCAACATGGCAGCGATGCCCGAAGGAATGATCTGTTCGGAATAAGTGATCAAAGAAAACGGCAGCACCATGTTGAACAATGCCAGGACGGCTGTTTTGCCCAGGTTGGCGCGCTGCGGGAACTGCACCAATTTGAAAGCCGCCAACACCAGGTAAGTGAATAGCGAGAAAAGCATGCGCATGGCGACGAAGGAGAACGGCGCCATCTCCACCACGCCGATCTTGATCCACATGAAGGAGGAGCCCCACAGGAGCCCCATGCCGACGAACAGCGCCCAATGCTTAGCGGACATGAGAGGCACGCTCCTTCTGATGCGCGCAAACGGGTATCAAATCTTTCTGCAAGCTGGATTGTGGTCTTGGGAGCCGAATCATACGAATTTTTAGGAGGAATTGCATTATTAATGAGTACTCGTAGGGCAAACGTAGGTTTCGCGTCAAGCATCTGAACACGATTTCTACTATAGTAGTTGTGTAAGGGCGACTTCTCTTCTTCTCCTCCTTAGACTGCGAGCCGGGGTCGGCGTCCCCGGCTCGCACCAATTCTATCACAATTCTCCCGCTTGGCTGGTCGTGCTCAAGCGGGAGAATTCTATTCACACCTGATCGGATATCCATGAAAGCCGCCTGCCCTCACGCAGACTGAGCCGAAGCCACCATCGCTGCAAGACCGCGATGGACGAGAACCTGGACGAGATGCCTGCGATATGCAACCGTCGAGCGGATATCATCGATTGGATGGCAGGTTGCAGCCGCCAGCGCCGCAGCCCGGTCGATGACCTGCGGCGAGACAGGGGACCCCGCCAACGCCGCTTCGACCTCCGGCAGGCGAATGATAGTTGGCGCGACGGCGCCCAATGCCAGCCGGCATTCCTGAAAGCAACCCTGGCTGATGCGAACGATGCCGCCCGCGCTGGCTTTGGATATCGTCACCGCCTGGCGCTGCCCAACCTTCTCGAAGAAGACAGCAGCATCCGGCGGCAGACGCTTGAAGCGTACACCGCAGATGATTTCGTCGGCACGGCGGGTCGTCTGACCGGGCGCGGTGATGAATTCGCCAACCGGCACCCACCGGTCACGGTGTTTACTCTGGAGGTGCACCGCCGCCTCGAGCAGGTACAACGCCAGGACAGCATCGCCGGCGGGGGATGCATTCGCCAGGTTGCCGCCGATGGTGCCGGAATTGCGAATCTGCACCGACCCGACCTGGTGACAGGCAGAAACCAGCATGCCCGCCTCCCCGGCAAGCATGGCATCCTTTTCGATCTGCCGGTGCGTCACCAGCGCGCCGAGATGGATATCGTCGCCATCACGGCTGATCTTTCTTAGCTCGCCGAGCGCGCCGAGATCGAGGATGACTTCGGGGTAAATGCCGTCATGCCGCATGCGGACCAGCAGGTCGGTGCCGCCAGCCAGAATGTGCGCCCTGTCGCCATATGCGTTCAATGCCTCGAGGGCGTCATCCAAATGCGAGGGGCGAATATATACCTGATCCAAGGCTCACCTCCCCGCAGCGTAATGTCGAATCGCCCGGATGATCTTCTGATAGCCGGTGCAGCGGCAAAGATTGCCGGAGATGGCATCCTTGACTTCGGCTTCGCCAGGGTTGGGGTTCTCCTCAAGCAGCGCCACTGCCGACATGACCATGCCGGGGGTGCAATATCCGCATTGAACAGCCCCCTCATCCAGGAACGCCTGCTGGATGGGGTGGAGCGCTTTGTCACCCCCAACACCTTCGATGGTACGGATATCCGCGCCTGCCACCTGGGGCGCCAGCACCAGGCAGGATGCCACCGCTTTACCGTTCATGATGACGGTACACGCCCCACACTCGCCGTTGTTACAGCCAATTTTTGTGCCGGTCAAGCCCAATTGCTGGCGGAGGATTTCGGCGAGGCTGGTCATTGGCGGGACGCTCACCATGACAGAATTGCCGTTGACTCGAAATCGAACTTGCCATTCCTTTGTCATTTTCCGACCTTATCCATTTTCAGCCCATTGCCTTTTCTGGACGCCATTATCAATGGCTACCCAAAGTCCTAAAGTCCGCTCACAACAGTCATCAAGCGGGTCCCGGCGCCGTTGGGGAATGATGGTATTCAGCAGGCAATGAAGCGCCGGTCAGCATCATTCCCGCCCGCACGATCTTCGCCGTTTCGACGACGCGCCTGCCCAGTTCCATGCACATATCAATGGAATTGCGATCAGCTCGCAACGCTTCATCGGTCGTGACGTGAATGGCAACGCCGTGGTAAGACTCGGGCATGTCCGCGCTGACCCACAGGCAGCGCATCTGGAAGGCGTGCTGCATCATATACATTAAGGTGATCTCTTGCCCGCCAAAGCGGCTGCCGCCGTTCACAACCGTGCCAACCACCTTGTTCGGTCTGGGGAGATGCTCCTGGCGGGTCGCCTTGTGCCCGGCGATGACATGATCACTCAAACGTTCCAGGGCTGCCCGGATGAGCGAAGGCGGACCCATATGGTAGACCGGGACGCACCAGATGACGGCATCCGCCGCCTGCCACAGCCGGTAAAATTCCGGGAAATCATCCTTCTCCAGGTCCCAGGCATTGCTGCCGGCATGGTTGGGCGCAATGTGTTTATTGCTGAAGCTGTACGTCAACACCTCCACAGCAGGCAAGGCTTGAACACCATCGATGACTTGATGCATCAGGTAGAACGAACGGCTGCGGTTCTCGCTGCGCGGACTGCCGTTGACGACGAGCACCTTGACCGGCGTATGCTCAAAATCCAGGGTATCGATCACATCGTTCATTGAATTCATGCCAACCTCAATCCGCCACCGGTCTGGCTGCGCGCTTATAATCTTCTTTCGAGCACCAGTAGACATCCGGCAGGCTGCTCGCGAGCGCGTATTTGCCCGTCAGCAGCAGCTTTGCCGTCTCAACCACCCGCACACCCAAGCGGTACGCCTCCTGCAAGACCTGCGGCTGGTCCGCCAGCGTTTCGCCATCGGCATACCTGCCAATCACCCCCGAACTCGACCGCAGGCTGTCACCGGGGACATGAAAGGCGTTGATCAAAATATAATGGGAGATCAATCCCAGCGCTTCGAATTCAAGCCCGCCATGCTGATCGCTTCCTTCGAGGATGGTGCCGACCGGCTTGGCGAAGCGCCACCAGGGCAATCTTTCCTGCCAGCGCGATTGAAAGATCTGCTCCCCGAAGCGGTCGATGAACGACCTGACTTGGACAGGTGTGCCAAATGAGTAAACAGGCATGCCCCAGATCACCCCATCGGCTTTCAGCCATTCATCGATCAATTCATGAAGCGAGTCCTTGCTGACACAACGGGTGTTCTTGAGGCAATACTCTACGCATCCTTTACACGGGTACATTTCCTTGCCGAGAAAGTCATAAACCTGGACATCCACGTTGCCCAAAGATCGCGCGCCTTCGATTGCTCTTTGTAATAGCCCTTCTGTCCGGTCTTGTTTATCCGGCGAACCATTGATGAACAGGATGCGCGCCGGTACTGATCGAATATCGACGGTTTGCATTGCTTGTTTGTTATCCTTCCTCACCGCAGCGCGGTATCTTCCAGAGCGAGCGCCTGAACGATGCACTCTGGGGTGACCGGCAAACTGGTAAAGCGAATGCCGGTAGCGTCTTCGATGGCATTGAGGATGGCGGGCGCCGTTGGCACTGTGGCATTTTCACCGATGCCCTTCGCCCCAAACGGACCACTATCCTCCGGTTCCTCGATCATGATGGTCTCCACGTGGGGAACATCCCAGGATGTCGGGATGGGGTAGGTGCTCAAGTCCGGGTTCTGCACCCTGCCCTCGGAAAGGTGGATTTTCTCCATCAGCGCGTAACCCATCCCCAGCGCCACGCCGCCTTCGCATTGTCCCTCGACACCCTGGGGGTTGATCGCCCTGCCAAGATCTGCAAAACAGATCATCTGCTTGAGCGCCACCTGCCCGGTCTCGATATCAACCTCTACTTCAGCGATCTGCACCATACTGCTGTAGAGGACATGCGGATGCGCCAGTGGACCTTTGGATGGTATTTCGGAAAGCGGAATGCGTTCGTTGACAACCACTTTGAGCGGCTGGCTGGCTGCTTCCGCGACCAAGCTCAGGGGGTAGCGACCTGTGGTGTTCTTATCGACAACGACGCCGTTCACGATTTGCAGGTTTTCAACGGGGGTATCGAACTCCTGAGCTGCCACAGCCAGTATCATGCGCGCAAGTTCTTGCGCGGCTCGTTGGGTGCCCCGACCAAGAACGTAAGTCATGCGGGATGCAGCCGTCATCCCCGCGTCCAGCGTCTCGGTCGTATCTGCGGTATGCAGGTCGATCATGTCAATGGGACAATTCAAAGTCTCCGCCGCGATCTGCGAGAGCACGGTCAAAGCCCCCTGCCCACATTCCAGCACGTTGAGCTTGACCATGATCCTGCCATTGGGCTGCAATTCCATGATGGCGGTGCTGTAATCCCAGGCGTCATTGATCCCCATGCTGTAACCCTTCATGCCGATCGCCACACCCACCCCCCTGCGGATGTTTCCCCGCAAGGCGGGCTTCATGGATCGATGCTCGCGCCAGAGGGGGTGTTTCAACGCAGTTTGCAATGCCGTGTGGGTCCCAACGGGTTTGAGGAGTTGATGCCCCGCGCCGTGCGTATCACCCTGGTGCAACAAGTTGCGGATGCGAAATTCGATGGGGTCCATCTCGATCATCTGCGCCATCTGGGACATCTGGCTTTCAATCGCCAGGCAGCCCTCGCCGGCGCCGAGTCCGCGTATGGCGCCGGAACATAAGTTGTTGGTGAAGACGGTCCAGGCATCGACCTTGACGTTGGGAATCTTGTATGGACCCGTCAGGTTTTCTACCACGGTATCCAGGAAAACCGAGCCAATCTCGATATAGGCGCCCTTATCCACCACGGTGCGGGATTGATGCGCGACCAGATCGCCTGCTCTGGTCACACCGGTCTTGAGGGTGATCTTGAGCGGATGTCGCTTGATGGCAGATATGAAGTGCTCCTTGCGAGTCCAGACCATGCGGCATGGCTTGCCGGTCAACAACGCGGCAAGCCCCACCAGGATGTGGACCGTCACGTTGGCTTTGCCGCCAAAAGCGCCGCCCGTTTGCGGCTCGATCATACGCACCTTTTCTTCCGGCAGGGCAAGGCATTTGGCAACCTGGGCGCGGTTGTGGAACGCGCTTTGCGAGCCGGAGATGATGCGTACGCCACCATCTTCAGGGTAGGCGAACCCCGATTCTGTTTCGATGAAGGCATGATCCATAGATTGGAGATGGTAGGTCTGTTCCAGCGTCAGCACATCCGGGCGGGCGAATGCCGCATCCACGTCCCCACTCGAATAGTGGATCTCTTTGAGGATATTGCTGCGACCGGCATGGATGTCAAACGCGTATTCGCCCCGAATGACCTTTTCCGGGTCATCCACCAGCGTCAACGGGGTGAAATCGATCCGCACTTCGGCAGCCCCGATGCTGGCAGCCTGTTCGCTGGCAGCAACGACAACCGCAATGACATCGCCGATGTACCTGGTCTTATCGACAACAAGCACAGGGCGCATGACCTCAAACAAGCTGTTGAAGTATTTTTCTCCCGGGAGATCCTTAGCGGTCAGGACACGCACAACCCCCGGGACAGCCAGGGCTGCCTGTGTGTGGATGGCATCGATCACGGCATGGGGGTGGGGCGCGAGCACCAGGCGGCAGTGGAGCATGTCTGGCGCGTAATAATCGCCGGCATATTTCAATGCACCGCGCACTTTTGCCGGTCCGTCAACACGTCGAATTGGTTTGCCGATCCAGGTTTCGGTCATCTCATCCCATATTCTATTTTCCAAAGAAATCGCGTTTGATCACATCGGCAGTCCAGGCGCCCATCGCTTCGAGAGATTTTTGACCAACCTCACGGGTAGCAGTGGTTGGGTCGCCCGTCTGCCCGGGATGGCGACCGTACTGGTACATCGCCATATCCCGCGCAGGGTTGTAGACGCCACCACCCAGCAGCGGCGGTGTTCCGCCAACGATCTCACGCGGCGGGGGCGCATCGATATCGGGGTCCGGGCGAACGCGCTCCAGGTAAACCAGGTTGGGGTGCGAGAGCATCAGCCGCGCGGTCTCGCCCGCGCCGCCGTGACCGTCGCGTTTCTTGGTTTTGAGCGCCGCGCCCTCGCTGGCTTTCATGGCGAACATGATATTCAAGCTCAATACCTGGATGTCTTCGTGCAAGAGTACCAGCTCCTGGGCTGCCATCCCCATGGCGGGCAGGTTCTCATCATGCCCCATCACAAG
>JABLXM010000053.1 GCA_013177815.1 Anaerolineae bacterium
TCAACATGGCGATCTCTGCCAGGGTGCCAACCCCGCCAGGCAGCGCAATGGCGGCGTCGCACGCCAGCACCAGCTCCTGAAGGCGGTCGGAGAGCTTTTCGAAGCGGCGTTCCTCTGTCACCCAGGCGTTGGGTGCGACCAAACGCCAGCTCTCGATCTCTTCACACGTGACGCCGATGACGTGCCCGTCGGCGTCGGCGGCGCCTTTGGAGGCGGCTTCCATCGTGCCGATATAGCCGCCGGTCAGGACGGTATCGCCCTGCTGCGCCAGCAGCCTGCCCAACCGCTCGGCTTCCAGGTATGCCGGTTCGCCCGGTTTGGGCGCGGCGCCGCCGAAGATCGTTACATTCATAATGTTTGTTCCTGTTGTTTCATTCCGGGTTTTGCTCCCAACGACGGTTGTAATTTTGCGCCAGTTTTTCCAGGATGGCGGATTCAAGGTTGATGTTCGCAAGGCGCGCCAGTTGCAGCAAATAGAGTGCTGTATCCGCTAATTCGCCTTTGAGTTCATCGTTGTCTGGCAGTTCATCCTGCCACTGGAACAACTCCAGCACTTCCGCGGATTCCAGGCACAGCGAGATGGCGATATTACGACATGTTTGGGGACGTGGCGAGGTTGGTTGGTACCAGCCTTTGGAAGTGACGAATTCGTCCATTGCCTGCGTCAGTTGTTGGATATCCATTGAGCGGTTCTCTCTCAGGGCGAAGGTTGCCCCATTATACCTGACAATGATTCCGGCTTTTTCAGCTCGCGGGTCACCAGCCAGATGACCCATGCCGCCGCCGGGAATAGCAGCCACTCGGTTGCCAACGGCGGCGGCTGGTGAGATTTGGCTATCGCAAAGATGACCCAGGAGGCAACCAGCATGCCCACCCAGAGCCACCCCGAAAACCGTCGGTTGCTTTGTTGCGCCGTGGCAGCCCAGATCAACATCGGGAACATGAATGTCAGTTGTTCGTAGGATGCGCCGTGAGGATGGAAGGTGTAGACCACCAGCCCGCACCAGGCGGTGACGCTGAGAGCTGATTGTTTGCCTTGCCACCAGCGCCGGAACAGCCAGGCGGTTGCAGCCAGTGCCAGCGCGAGTGTTGCACCGGTTAGCAGGCTGGCGATGCGCTGGGGGAGGATACGTTGCAGGAATAACGTCAGGATCGGCAAGCTGTGGTTGTACTGTGTGTATTGGTCGATACGCGCCAACCACTCAGTCAGCCAGTTCGGCACCATCCAGAACGAGATCAAGACCAACATCATCACACCTGTTGCAAAACTGACCAACAACCATATCCGGCGTTGGCGCAGGCTTGCCAGCAGGTAGAACGCCAGTATCAGCCAGACAAATTGTGGCTTGAAGGTTATCCATGCCAGCATCATCCCAATGACCACCTGACTGCCGACCGATAGCGGCTGCTCCTGCAAGATCAGCGCGAAGAGAATGAGCAGGCAGGATGTGATCAGCACGGCAAAGTTGCCGGTGATCAAGCCAAACGTGAGCGGGTAGAGCAGCAGGGCAGAGAGCGGCACCCACCGCCGGTGCTGCGGGTAGAACAGCGGGAACACGCTGGCAAAGACCAATAGATTGAACGCCAGCCACAACGCTTGCGCCCAGCTATAATCCATCCAGTAGGTTGGCAGCAGCACCAGCAAAGTGAACGGCGGGTAGACGAACGCCAGTTGGTCTTCGTTCGGTGCCGCCAGTCGTTTATAGACCGACAGTTGGCTGAGTTGCGCTACCTCTTCCGTATATGGGCTGGCGCTTTCCAAAAAAACTGCCCGCCCGGCGTGCCAGAAGATGATTTGGTCGATGCCCAGGTTATTCTCACGGGTGACGTTGTGAATGCCGATGGTCGATAGTGCCAGCAGCGCCAGTAGCAGCCCGGCGACCAACCACACTTGTTTTCCCTGGGCAATGCGGGTCATTTCAATGCCGTTTACGTTTCCGTGTTGGGGGTTTGAGCACATTCAGAGCCGCCTGGGCGGATGCCCGCTGCTCGGGGTGCCAGCCGTCCTCGCCCGCCATGCGCTTCAGGTGCGCAAGCACTGCCTGGCGGGATTCATCATCCAGCGCGTCGAACGCTGGCTGGATCTCCTCCGGTTGGCGCGAGAGCAGGCGCTCCCACAGTGCGGCGATTGGATCTGTGGTCATTCGATACTCCTGTAATCAAAGAGGGCGATCCGGTCGGTGTGACAACGCGATGGCGCAACCCGGACAGCCCTCTCAATCATCCTTTGGATCGTAGCGATTAATCTTCCCGTTTGGCTTCCTGTTCCTTTTGGCGCGCCGCCACGATCTCCGCGGTGATATGAGCTGGGACGACCTCGTGGTGGTCGTAATCCATCGAGAAGATGCCGCGTCCACCGGTGATCGAGCGCAGTTGGGTGGTGTAGCGCAGCATTTCAGCCAGCGGCACCTGTGCGGTGACGGTGGAACGTCCCTTGTCGGTATCCATGCCCTGCACGCGCGCCCGGCGGGTGTTCATGTCGCCCAGTACATCGCCCATGTTGGCTTCCGGCACCATGATCTTCACCAGCATGATCGGCTCGCGCAGCACCGGGGCGGCATCGTGAAAAGCCAGTTTGAAGGCTTCGCGCGCGGCAATCTCGAACGCGACCGGTTTAGAATCGACCGGGTGCTCCTTGCCGTCATAGACCGCGACTTTGATCCCACTGACCGGATAGCCAGCCAGGATACCTTCCTTCATCACATTGCGGACGCCTTTTTCGATCGCGGGCATGTAACTGGACGAGACGGCGCCGCCGAAGACATCGTTGCTGAATTCGAAGTCGCCTTCTGCCAACGGCTCGACCCGCAGCCAGACCTCGCCGAATTGACCGGCGCCGCCGGTCTGTTTCTTATGCCGGTACATATTCTCGGCTTTCTTGGTGATGGTTTCCTGGTAGGGCACCTTGGGGATGTTGGTGATCAGGTTGACCTGGAATTTGGCTTCTGCCCGGCGGATGGCAACCTCGATATGCTGGTCGCCCATGCCCTGTAGAAGCGTCTGGTTGGTGGCGGGTTCATTATGCCAACTGAGGGTCATATCCTCTTCGCATAGCCGTGTAAGGGTCGGACTGATCTTTGTGGAGTCCGCCTGAGTCTTGGGAGAGATCGCCACCTGGAACAGCGACTTCGGGTATTCCGGTACCGGCAGGGTCAGCGGGTGACCCTTATCGCAGAAGGTATCGCCGGTGGTTGTTTCACTTAGTTTCGCCACAACGCCGATATCGCCAGCGTGGACGTTCTTGACCGCAATGACTTCCTTGCCGCGCGGGATCGAAAGTGAACCCATGCGCTCTTCGACCCCTTTGGACTGATTCCAGACCCGGCTATCCGCCGCCATGCTGCCGGAATACACCCGGAAGAAAGTTTGCTTGCCGACGAAGGGGTCGGCGGTGGTCTTCCAAACGTAGGCAGCCAGCGGACCGGAATCGGATACGGTCAGTTGTTCTTCTTCGCCATTCTTTTGCTGTGCGACGGCAGGTTTGCCGTTGGGCGCCGGGCAAAGCGAGGTGATGGCATCCAGTAATGGTCCAATGCCAATTTCAGCCGAACTGGCGCACACAAACACCGGGATGACCGTCCCCGCCAGGATACCCTTGCGCAAGCCTCGCAGCACTTCCTCCGGCTCCAGCGCCATGCTCTCGAAGTACTTCTCCATCAGGGCATCCTCGCCTTCGGCGGCGGCTTCAACCACTGACTGTAGCGCTTCCTCTGCGGCGGCTTTGAGGTCCGCAGGTATCTCTTCCGCCGTTTGACCGTTCCCCTTGTAGGCTTTCATGGTCAACAGGTCGATCACGCCCTTGAAATCCGCCTTTTCACCCCAGGGGATCTGCACTGGCAGTAAACGTACTTCCGATAGCTCTTGCATCGAGGCGAGCGCCTTTTGGAAGTTGGCGTTCTCGCGGTTCATTTTGTTGATGACCACCATTCGCGGCAAATTGAACTGGTCGGCGAAGCTCCATGCCAGCTCGGTGCCGACTTCGCGCCCGGCAACGGCATCCACCAGCACCATTGCACTGTCTGCCACCCGCAAAGCGGAGATGACCTCGCCCACGAAGTCGTTATAACCGGGGGTGTCCAGCAGGTTGATCTTGGTGTCCTTGTATTCCACCGGGATGACGGTGGTGTAAATGGAAATACCGCGGCGTATCTCTTCTTCGTCATAGTCGCCGGCGGTGGTGCCGTCTTCGATTTTGCCCAGGCGGGTGGTTGCACCGGTGAAATGAAGGAAGGCTTCCGCCAGCATGGTCTTGCCGGCGCTCAAGTGTGAGATCAAAGCAACGTTTCGAATGGAATCGGTCGTGTATTCTTTCATCAATGAGCCCTTCTTATCTTTCAGAGATTGACAGTCTATTATTTTAAGGTAAACCGGCGTTCTTGTGAAGTGACGAACGGCGTTAATTCAGCATTAATCTTCCGAAATGTCTTCCCTGTCCCCGGTTTGACGGTAAAATCAAAGCAAGACGATCATGCTGTGGCTCAAGAAAACCTTTATGATTGGCATCATGACCCTGTTTCTGGCTGCCTGCGCACGGGGTAACGGACAGACGCCGTCCGTCACGCCGCTGCCGCAAGCCACCGCCGCTGTCACTGCAACGCCGGTCATCACACCCACGCTGTGCGCCATGGTTTGGGAGCCGCGCTACCTGGAAGCACTGTCATCAACTCTGTATGAGGCTTACCAGGATGCCGGCATCCCCAATGTCCAGGTCTATGCGGATGCCTACGGCGAAAACTGCCTGGATTACTATACCAAGGACGTGGCTCACTTTACACCGCTGGAAACCAACCTGCACATCACGGTGCAGGTTGCAACGTTGGATAACGATCTGGAACTTGGCAACACCCTGGCGGAGGTGCTGCCGCTGGCGTTGCAGGTGCTGGTCGCCAACCTGGCTGGCAGCCAACCTGGCTATGTTGAGATCCGTCTGGTGGCGGGGGATGACCTGCAACGCATGGTGATCCAATTCCCGGTTGTTCAGGCGGCGCTGGAGCGCGGTTTGACTGGCGAAAACCTGTACCGCGCTTTTGCGACATTCACCGTGCCGTGATCACAATGTATGGATTGCATCGAGGGTCATGAAATCCTCTTGACCATACGCCAGGCGGGTTCCTCGACCCGTTGATACACCCCCTGATGATCGGGATAGTACCATACGCCGGGTTCTTCAGCCACGACCCGAAAGCCGTGACGCTCATACATGCGGCGCGCGTCAGGGTTATCCTTGCCGACCGTCAGGGTCAATTCGCCGAATCCGCGCCGAACCACATCCTCCCAGACCGTTTGCAGCATATGGGTGCCCAGTCCAGCGTTACGATAGGGGGGCTTGATACGGAAGGCATACAGGTAGGCGCGCGTCATACCGTCAGCCAGTTCAGGTCGGTCGCAGGTCAGTTGAATGAAGACCTGACCGATGACCCCGCTGCCGGGCAGCTCCGCCACCCACAGGATCGAAAGCCCTGACCGGGCGCGTTGAAAGCCTTGGGCGAAGACGCGGCGAAAGTGGGTGTATTCACCGTCCCATTCCAACTCCGGCAGGTCCTCGCGCCGAACATGCCGTAGTCTTACCTGCGCCAGCCAGTCGCTTTCAGAGAGCACTTTTTCGGATGCCATGCGCTTCGAGCAATTCATTCAGCAGGTGTGTTTCCTGGGTTTTGTTGGTGATGCGCCCGTCCAGCCAGCCGGAACGGAGCACGTCCAGTATCTCGCTATAGACAGGACCGGGCGAGACGCCCAGTTTTTTCAGGTGGTTGCCGCTGATGCCGGGCTTGATGTGCTTCCAGGTGGTTTCATACTGTTCCAGTATGTCGGATGTCCCCGGATCTGGCGACATCTGACATGCTGCCCACTGTGCCAGTTCCGGCGCCTGGTCCAAGCGTGCCACCACCTGGCTGACCGGCAGCTCCTTCAAGGCTGGCAGGTCGTACCACAGGCGGGTTGCGGCTTCCAATACCTGCCGAAAGTCGCGCGAGAAGCGTAAGCGTTGGCACACATTTGCCAGGGCGCCGGGCGGCAAGTCCAGCAACCAGATGAGATAACCCATTGCCTGGCGCATCGCCAAACCGCCGGTCTGACGGTTGGTGATCTTGAACGGGCAGGGGCGTGAGCCGTTCAACGCGTTTTCGATCTGTGCCGCCCGCGCGGCGGAGCAGGATAGATCGGATTGAATGGCGCGCAGCAGATCGAGTTCATCCAGCCGCCGCAGCATGGTGGCGGCTGCTGGTTCCAGCAGCATCAGGTTCAATTCATGCCGCAGTCGGTCACCGGAGACGTTCGAAAGCATGGCGCGGGCTTCATCCATCAGTTGCAGGGTGCGGCTTTCGATCTTGAAGTTGAAACGCTGTTCGAAACGCACCGCCCGCAGCATGCGGGTGGGGTCATCTATAAATGAAAGGGAGTGCAGCACGCGCACTTCTCCACGCCGCAAGTCGCTCATACCGCCCCAATAATCGTAAAGCTCGCCATAGTGCTTGCCATCCAGCCGCATCGCCATGGTGTTGATAGTGAAATCGCGCCGGTGCAGGTCCAATTTGATGCTGCCGCGTTCCACCGTCGGCAGCGCGCTTGGGTAATTATAGAATTCGGTGCGGGCACTGATGATATCCAATGACTCTGGCAGGTCGTGCTCGGCAGCCTGCTTTTCGCTTGCCTCCGGTTGGGGCGCAGCCAGGGCTGGCGCGGCACCTGCGAGCCACCATTTGGCGGTGCCGAAGCGTTTGTGGCTCAGGACGCGCCCGCCATGCTCCGCCTGCAAACGCTGCGCCAGGTGAATGGCGTTGCCCTCGACGACTATGTCAAAATCCAGGCTGGGGCGCTCCAGCAGCAGATCGCGGACGAAACCGCCCACGATATAAGCCGCCATGCCTTCCTGACGTGCGGTCGCCGCCACCAGTTTGAGCAACCCCAATCGGGCGGGCGGCAGCGCCTGTTCCAATTTTTCTGCCAGGTTCTTGCGCCCAACCACGTGCGCATCCTGGTCTACCAGGGTCTTGATCAAGTCGGTGCGTGTGACGATGCCCAGCACCTTTTTGCTGGCGGGGTCCACCACCGGCACTTGCCCCCAGCCGCTGTTGGTCATCACGCGTTGCAGTTGTTCGACGGCATCCTCTGGGTGGACGACGACTTCGCCGGCATCCATCAACGAGCGCGCGTTCAAATTGAGCTTGTGCGATATGGCGCGGTCGACTGCGCGGCGAGTCAACAGCCCGATCACCTGGTCGCCATCCACGACGGGGTAGCCCTCGTAGCCATAGCGCTGCATCATCTCCAGCGCCTGCTGGACGGGCGTATCCGGATGCAGGATGCGCGGCTCGCGCGACATGATGGCGCCGACCGTGACCGGCGGCAGGATATAGTCCGGCAGGATTTGCGTCAGTTCATTGAAGACGCAGGTCAGGTTATCCACCCCGCATTGTTCCAACTCGCGCGCGGCGGGTTTGATCAGAGCGGCAGCGGCGCGGTTGTGCCCGCCGCCGCCGAAGTGCGCCGCCACCGCCGCCACGTTGAGCCGGTTGGTGCTGGAACGCGCCACCAGCCGGATGCCCTCGTCCGTTTGAACCAGCAGGAACAGTGCATCCGGATCCAGCAGGTCGCGCAATTTATGCGCGATCGAGGATATCTCGTCCGTCATGCGCTCGGCGTTCGCCTGCGAGATGATGATCTGCTGTCCGTTGATGATGGTCGTCTCGGCTGAAGCCAGCAGACGGTCGTAGAGTTGGATCTGCTCGTTCGAGAGGGGTGGGTTGAGGTACTCTCCCGCGATCTTGATATTCGCGCCCTGTTCCAGCAGGTAGGCGCTGGCGCGCAGGTCGCGCGGTGTCGTGCTGATATAGGTCAAAGAGCCGGTATCTTCGTAGATTCCCAGCAGCATCAGGGTGGCGGGCAGCGCCGGGATGTCCCCGTTGTGCTCCATCAATTGCTCCACCAGGATGGTTGTGGTCGAACCAATTCTTTCGATCACCGAATGCCACGTCTCCGGCAAGTCGGGTTTCATCTTATGGTGATCGATCACGCTGACCTTTGGCTCAGACGCCATGCCCTTGAGTGTGACCAGCGATTGCGTATCCACCAGCGTGATGCGGTCGATGCTGCCGGCGGGGATATCGCGCGCCTCGATGAACGGCAGATCATTGCCGTAGAGGGTCAGGAAGGCTGATACGTTGCGGTTGAGCCGGCGCGGCAGCACCGGGATGACGCTTTCATCCAGCAAATGCGCTGCCAGCAGCGACGCGATCGCGTCGAAATCCGCCTGTTCGTGGGTCAGGATGATGTGCATGAAATAATTGTAACCTAATCTCGTGGCGGGTCTTATATATCACTACCTTCCCCGTGTCTGAAGGCACAACCGCATTAATTTCGTTATAATAATAGGGGTCAGCCCCGGTTCATCCATGCACATCCAGACTTTGGGATTCTGTGAGCGATGATCGGGCGATCTTTGTTGGCGAACCGGCAGCAACTCCCTGCGGTGGCAACCTCAACCATGGAACCGATCTACTCGCGCACACGCACACAAATACCTCGTCGCAAGAATGACCTTTACACGCGGTCGCGGCTGAACGATGCCCTGGCGGACTTGCTGGAAAAAAGGTTGATCCTGGTCACCGCCCCGGCAGGCTATGGCAAGACTTCACTACTGGTGGATTTTGCCTCGCAAATCGAAATTCCGGTCGCATGGTACTCAATCGACGCGATGGATTATGAACCGGTGCGTTTCATCACCGGGGTCATCCATGCGATCTCCAATCGTTTTCCCGCTTTTGGCAGCCGCTCGCTGGCGGTGCTGCTGGGCGCAGCCAATGCCAGCCTGGATGTGGACTACGTGGCTACCGTCATGATCAATGAATTGTACGATGTCGTCACGGAGCATTTTGTGCTGGTGTTGGATGATTTCCATCTGGTCAATGAAAGCGTCCAAGTCAACCAGTTCATCAGCCAGTTCATTCAGGGGACGGAAGAGAATTGCCACCTGATCCTTGCATCCCGCACCCTGCTTTCGCTGCCCGCCCTGCCGCTGATGGTTTCCCGTTCCGAGGTCGGCGGCTTGAGCTTCGAGGAAATGGCGTTTTCCAACGACGAGATCAAGGGTCTGTTCCTGCAAAACAACCACCGCCTGATCGATGACCACGCAGCCGAGGATATCTCCGCGCGTACCGAGGGTTGGATCACTGGCATCCTGCTGACTGCCCAAGTCGACCCGGATGCGGTGGAGAACCGCCTGCGCCTCAACCGCGCCAGCGGGGTGGGGTTGGATGAGTATTTCCTGGATATCCTCAACATGCAGTCGCCGGACCTGCGGGAATTCGTGCTGCAAAGTTCGCTGCTGGAGGAGTTCAATGCCGAGCGCTGTATGCAGGTGCTGGGCGCACAGGTGGAAAGATCGCCACGCGCCTGGCATGCGCTCGTCAAGCAGGTCGCCAGCGGCAACCTTTTCGCCCAACCGGTTGGTGATAGCGGCGAATGGCTGCGTTATCATCACCTGTTCGGTGAGTTCCTGCGCGCCCGGGTTACGCTGGAGCAGCCGGAGATTGCCCACCAGATCGAACGCACGCTGGCGGTGCACTACGACCAGCAAGGCGATTGGGAGACTGCTTATGCCATCTACCATCGCCTGGGCATGCAATCGGAACTGGTCGAACTGATCGAGCGCGCCGGACCGCTGCTTTCCAACAGCGGTAAACTGGCAACCCTTTCCGCCTGGTTGGAAAGCCTGCCGGCGGAGCTGGTATCGAACCACCCCAACCTGATCTCGCTGCAGGGCAATGTTGCTGCCATG
Source organism: Anaerolineae bacterium (assembly GCA_013177815.1). Taxonomy (GTDB): domain Bacteria; phylum Chloroflexota; class Anaerolineae; order Anaerolineales; family Anaerolineaceae; genus JABLXM01. The sequence continues at coordinate 9,776 of JABLXM010000053.1, forward strand.
AGCGGCGATACCACCCTGGGGCTTTCCCTTTACGCGCAGGCGTTGACGGCGATGCAACTGCCGCAGGACCGCGAGGTGATGACGCGCACGCTTGCCAGGCGCGCAGCCGTGCACCGCGTAATGGGCAACATCGGTGCCGCCATCGACGATGCCCAGCAAGCGCTCGACATGATCAAGAACGATCGCGACCTGCGGCTGATCAAATGCGAATGCGAGCGCACCATCGGGATATGCCATAGTCGCCAGGGCAAATTGCGTGATTCGCTCGAATGGCTGGAAAAAGCGCTCAAATCCGCCCGGTCTGCTGCCGATGCCCGCTACGAAGCCATGGTGCGCATGGAGATCGGCAACGTCAACGAGTCGTTGGGGAATTACGATCTCTCGATCGAGCAGTACCACCAGGCGTTGACTTACTGGAAGGAGGTCAATAGCCCGATATGGTTGGCGAACATCTATAACAACCTGGGCGTGTTGCAGCATATCAAGGGTGATTATCAATCTGCGGTTGAATCGCTCGAACAGTCCTTGCACTATTCCAAATCGGTCGAGAACCGCCGCTTGCAGGCTTTTGCGCTGGCTGGCATCGGTGATATCTACGATGAATTGGATGCCGGCGTCGAAGCCGAGCAAGCGTATCAGAGCGCTGCCAGGTTGGCAGAAGATGCACATGAAAATTTCTTGCGTGTTTATTTACTGCTCAAGCAGGCAGCCCTGGAAACACAGCGCGCCGGATATGACCCGGCGCACCATCACATCACCCAGGCGCGTGAGATCGCGCTGGAAGATAACTCCCCGCTGGAAAGTTACCTTTGTGAGTTAGAATTCGCCGCGCTTTCCTTGCGCCAGCAGGGATCTGGTGACGCTGTAAAAATATTGGAAGAAGCCCAGCAATTCTTCAGTGCCGAAGGTCACCAGGCGCTGATCGGCAAGACCGAGCTGCTGCTGGTGATTGCTCACCACCAGGCTGGCAATATGGAAGGCATGTTGCAGCACCTGTTGGGTTTGCAGGCTGCCATCAAGGCAGACCCGCATGCCAATGCCCTGATCGCCTTCGCGAGCCATTACCAGGACATGCTCGAGAAGATCAAGGAAGATAAACTGCCTTTGATGCCGGTCTCGGAGATTCTGGACGAGATCGATGCGCTCCAGGGACGCATCCCTGCCTTGCGACGGAGCCTGCGGCAGCGCGCCGTCTCGGTGCCGTTTGCGCCGCCAACCATCCACATTCGCTCTTTCGGCAAGCTGCAAGTTCAGCTTGGTCAGCGCGCCATTACCAATGCGGAGTGGCAAACCCAGTTCACGCGCGACCTGTTGTACGTGTTGCTGGCGCATCCGGAAGGCTTGACGCGCGAGGAGATCGGCGCCTTCTTTTGGCCAGAACAATCACCCAATGAGGTCAAATTCCGCTTCAAGAATACCGTCTACCGTTTGCGGCGCGCGTTGGGGAAGAACGTGGTCAACCTGGAGCAGGAACACTACCGTTTCAATTATGACCTGGACTATGAATACGATGTGGAATTGTTCATGCGCCATTATAGCCTGGCGCAGCAAGCCATCGAACAGGCGCAGAGGTTGACCCACTATCGCGAAGCGATCAAGTTATACAAAGGGGCGTACGCATCTGAAATCTCTTATACCTGGGCAGTGACGCTGCGCGAAGCCTTCCAGCAATACTACCTCAATATCTTATTGCAGGTGGCACAGTTATACCTGGAAGCTTCGGACCATGAACAGGCGTTGGAATTTTGCCAGCGCGCCATTGAAGCGGATAACTTAATGGAAGAAGCCTACCGCCTGTCGCTGCGCATCTACGCTGCCATGGGCAACCGCGCCGGCTTGGTACGCCAGTACCAGCGTTGCCGCGATGTGTTGCAGCGGGAGATCAACGCCGAACCCTCGCAGCAGACCCAATCACTGTACCAGGAACTGAGCCGCCTCACCTGACGGTCGAACTAATTTATTGATAGGTTATCAGTGGGGGATTCTATTAGATTTAAGTTGTAAATTGGCATGATTCCGGTAACATAATAGTAGCTCACCTTGCATAAATGTCAGGTGAATTAGGCATTTTTTCCATAAAAAAGGGTGCTTTTGATGCCGTTTTAATGCCTGATTTGAGACCGCCATTTGTGAAAATGTTGACGTACTACGGAGCAAATAAAAAAACAAGGAGTGCAACATGACCGCTAACTTCAAATCAATCGATCAGAATTCCATGAGCATTTTCGCCTCTTCCCCCACCGCTTCCGGCGGCATTGGTGGCGTTTAGTCTGTCAGACTGATCGTTTACAGTCGTCTAAACCAATTTTATCGGTATTATCGGTGTCATCGCGACACATGTATGGTCGCGTTTGTGTAATGTATCACTTCACCTGGTAGACCTAAGTCGAATGGTCGGCATTGATGGCGGTGTTGCCGCAGGTCTTTGTATGCCGGGTGCCGGGGTCGGCAGGGTGGTGCCCCAAAGGTTCATCCCGATCGTGGTGGTCATTTCACCAATTGGTTCGATTTTTGGTTGCATGGCACTTTAATAAGCGTAGTGGGTGAATCCTGAACCGGGGTTGTTGATGGACCTGCTGGTCGTTCGACACACTGCCGTGGTAATCATAGGATCCCATACCGCACAGCTTTTTGTCCGGGAGATGTGGTTATTATCTCCGTTAGCGTATCCAATTAACTTTGGAGGCTGTATTGCCCCAAAGAGGAGGTAGCAAGATGACGTTGTTATCCATACCATTCCAGACTGACTTTACTCGGCGTCCAGTCAACCCTGCCCCTGAACCTGTCTTGAGCGCTGAATTATGCCGTGTGTTGCAAGCAGCAGTGGTCAATAAGACCTTCCGCCATAACTTGTTGGAGAACCCTTTGCGTACCGTCGAGGGCGGCTACTGCGGCGAGCAGTTCAATCTAGGCGCCGAAGACCGGCGTTCCCTTGCGGACGTGCGCGCATCCACGTTGGAGGATTTCACCAACCAGTTGATGGCGGATTCCCAGCCGGTGATGATCCCGCGAATGGGTTGTGTGATCGATCGACCTATATCATAATAACCGCGATAGCGAATTAAATATTTGGCAGGTAAAAAAGGCGTGAAAACGAGCATCAAGGGCGTGAGCGATCAGGGGGCACAATCTACCATGGTCGGGGGTGTCCAGGTGGTCGGGGATGAAATTTGCCTGGTGCCGATCAGCCGCACGCTAGGCAATTTTTTGGTGGAGGTGCAACTGTGGGAGGTAAAATCACCCTCACTATTCGACCCACACCCATTTGGAGTGTACGGCGCCGGCAATCACCAGATGCTCGCCAATATGGCAGTTTACGGCGGTCCATTGAGCGACCGCGTCGATCGCAATTATGTTTCCTCCTTGTTTTCGCTTGCGCGGGCGTTGGACGTGTTGGATCCACACACTACCCATCACAGCGCCCGCACCCTGGATATGGCGCGCAAGCTTGCCATCCACCTGGGTTGCTCCGCCCAGGAGGTGCGCCAGATCTCACTCGCCAGTGGACTGCATGACATTGGCAAGGTCGTCGTCCCCAAGGATGTATTGACCAAGCCTTCACGGCTGACGGTCGAAGAATGGGAGGTCATCAAAAAACATCCCGCTGTAGGCGCTTCGTTGTTGGCGCGCTCGCCGCGCTTGAAGCGCATCGCGTCCCTGGTGCTCTATCACCATGAGCGCTATGATGGATATGGGTACCCACACCGCATCACTGGTGAGCAAATCCCGCTGGGCGCTCGCATCCTGGCGGTCACGGATGCCTTCACCACCATGACGGACGGGCGGGTGTATAAGGAAGAATTCACTGTGGTGCAAGCACTGGCTGAATTGCAGCGTTGCCGCGGCACTCAGTTCGACCCGCACATCGTCGATGCCATGGTTGACCTGATCTACAAGAACATCATAACCAGGTGAGGCGCCCCGGTCTTTCGTTCGCCCACACCGCGTGCCGCGGTTGATGACAATCGTACCGGATTGATTGTCAGCCGCCACGCCAGGGTGTGATCCCGGATGATCTTTGGTGTGTTCGCATCGAACCTTTTTCGTCGCGTTGCCGCGCTGGGGGAATTGACGTGTTGCTTTTGGATCGATGGATTGTCAGTTATATATGCTTGGCGGAGGAAATATCGAGATTCTTCGCCTTCGCTGTGCTTCGGCTCGGAATGATGCCACTTTTCCAACAGGTGGCAATTTGCGTTATTTGAAGGGACGAATCGAAAGGGCGCCTTGATTTGACTGTTCAAGGCGCCCAGGCTGACCTGTAAGCCGCATTCTGTCCTTCCCGAAGGAATGGGCGATCATCTCTCTAGGCGCAACGTCTCCGCTGCGCTCGTGCAGCCTACCCGGGACTCGAGGGAGACGAGCCGCCTCCCGTCCACCGGGGTGGACTTTGTCCCTGCTTGACCTTGCTCCGGAAGGGGGTTGCCTGGTCGCCGCATTACTGCGGACGCCGGTGGTCTCTTACACCACCATTTCACCCTTACCCCGCGGGGCGGTATATTTCTGTTGCCCTATCCGACACCTTGCGGCGCCCCGGGTGTTACCCGGCATCCTGCTCGATGGAGTGCGGACTTTCCTCGACCCTGCCAGGCAGAGCCGCGATCGCCCGGTCAACCTGGGCAATCCCATCATACCCCGCCGCGTGGTGCGCGTCAATGTCCGCCGGTCGGGCTGCGCAGGTCGTTCAGGATCGCCGGCAGCAACCCGCCCTGCTGCAGGTAGGCGATCTCGCGCTCGGAATGGATGCGCAATTCCGCCTTGAACGCGCACGTCCTGCCATCCGCCGCACGCGCCTGGATATCCAGCAAGGCGCCGGGCGTCAGGCGTTCCACCATCCCGCACAGCGTGAATTCCTCCTCCCCGGTCAACCCCAGGCTGGTCAGGTTTTCGCCCGGCAGGAACTGTAAGGGCAGGATGCCCATGCCAACCAGGTTGGCGCGGTGGATGCGCTCATAGGATATTGCCAGAACAGCCTGCACCCCCAGCAATCGCGGTCCCTTGGCTGCCCAATCCCGGCTGGAACCGGTGCCGTACTCCCGCCCGGCGATCACGATGAGCGGGACGCCTTGGCTGCGGTACCGTTCAGCAGCGTCATGGATCGGCAGCGTCTCGCCGTCCGGCAGGTGACGGGTCACACCGCCCTCCTGTCCCGGCACTAACAGGTTGCGCAGGCGGATGTTGGCGAAGGTGCCGCGCACCATCACTTCGTCATGCCCACGGCGCGAGCCGTAGGTGTTGAAATCCGACGCGTCTACGCTGTGTGCGCGGAGATAGCGCGCCGCCGGGCTAACCGGCGCGATGGCGCCCGCCGGTGAAATGTGGTCGGTGGTGATCGAATCGCCAAGCACCACCAGCGCCCGCGCGCCAATGATCGGCTGTACGCCGCCTCGGTTCGCCGTATTGAAATACGGCGGCAGGTGCAGGTAGGTGGACTTGGCGTCCCAGCGATAGGTTGGCGTTTCACTGGTTGGGATGCGCTGCCATTCGCCGTTGCCTGCGAAGATCTGCTTGTAATTTTGCCGGAACATCTCGCGGTGGAGTGAGTGTTCGATCAGGTCGCGTAGCGTGTCTTCGTCGGGGAACAGGTCACTGAGGTAGACGGGGTCTCCGGCGGCGGATATGCCCAAGGGTTCTTGGGTGAGGTCGATGTCGATCCTGCCCGCCAACGCGTATGCCACCACCAGCGGCGGTGACGCCAGGTAGTTGGCTTGCACCAGTGGATGCACGCGCCCCTCGAAGTTGCGGTTGCCGGAAAGCACAGCCGCCGCCACCAATTTACCCTTGTTGATGGCTTCTGCCACCGCCGCATCCAGCGGTCCGGAGTTGCCGATGCAGGTGGTGCAGCCGAACCCGACCGGCTGGAACCCCAGCTCTGCCAGCGGTGCCAGCAGACCGGCTTGTGCCAGGTAGCGCGTCACCACCCGCGAGCCGGGGGCGAAACTGGTCTTCACCCACGGCGGTGGATGCAACCCCAACGCCACCGCCTTGCGCGCCAGCAAGCCCGCGGTGATCAGCACTTGCGGGTTCGAGGTGTTGGTGCAGGAAGTGATGGCTGCCAGCACCAGTACGCCGTTGCCCAGTGGGTGTTCCTCACCATTCAGCACCACAGCCGTCCGCGCTTCCGCCTGTTCCGCCGTCAATGCGTAACCGCGTTGCTCCCGCGGTGCGCTGAGCGCCGCCCGGAAGTTTGCTTTCACACTCCCCAACGCCACCCGGTCCTGCGGGCGTTTGGGTCCCGCCAGTGAAGGTTCAACCGCACCCAGTTCCAATTCCAACAGGTCGGAAAATTCAGGCTCGGGCAGGTGCACTTCGTGGAACATGCCCTGTGCCCGATAGTAGGCTTCCACCAGCGCGATGTGGTCTTCATCCCTGCCGGTCAGCGCCAGGTAGTCCAGCGTTTGCCGGTCGACCGGGAAGTAACTCGCCGTTGCGCCGTATTCCGGTGCCATATTGGCGATCATCACCCGGTCAGCCGCGGTCAGCGTTTCCAAACCGGGACCGGTGAACTCGACGAAGCGCTCCACCACGCCGTGCTGGCGCAGCAGTTGCGTCAAGGTCAGCGTCAGGTCGGTGGGGGTGACGCCTGGCGCCAGTTTCCCGGTCAGGCGTACGCCGGTTACCTCTGGCACCGGCAGCTCCACCGGCTGTTTCAACATGGCAGCGATGGCTTCGATGCCGCCCACGCCCCATCCCAGAACCCCCAGCCCGTTGACCATGGTGGTGTGAGAATCGGTGCCGAAGACGCTATCCGGAAACAGGGTGACTCGGTTACCTTCACGGCGCTCCAACACCAGCGAGGCGAGGTATTCGATGTTCACCTGGTGCACGATCCCGGAGCCTGGCGGTACGATGCGCAGGTTTTGGAAGGCGCCTTGCGCCCAACGCAAGAAGCGGTAGCGCTCCTGGTTGCGCTGGTACTCGATTGCCAGGTTTTGTGCCTGCGCTTCAGCCGTGCCGGCATAATCCACCTGGATGGAATGGTCGATCACCAGGTCGACCGGCAACAATGGGTTAATCGCCTGCGCAGCGCCGCCCTGCTGCACGAAAGCCTCGCGCAGCGCCGCCAGGTCCACCAGCACCGGCACGCCGGTCAGGTCCTGCAGCAGCACCCGACCCGGATAGAACGACAGGGCGCGATCGCCGGCGCTGCTCGGCGACCAGTTTGCCAGCGCCAGCGCGTCTTCAACCGTGACTGCCTTGCCGTCGATGGTGCGCAACGCCATCTCCAGCAGCACACGAATCGAATAAGGCAGGCGCGCCAAACGCGCCAAGCCGGCGGTTTCCAGCGCGGGCAATGAATGGAAGTAATAAGCGCCCTGTTGATTGGGTAGAACCCGGTAGGTGAAAGAAAGATCATTCATGATCATGCTATCCTGTAATCCGACTTATGAACGCATCCGCGAATTGGGTGGTCGTGACACCCACGGCGCCCGCCACCTGGCTGGCAAAATCTTGCGTCATGATGCCGTCCGCCAGCGTACGCGTCAAAGCGCCGATCACCAGGTCGGCAGCCTCGTTCCATCCCAGGTAGCGCAGCAGCATCTCGCCGGAGAGGATCAGCGAGCACGGGTTGGCTGCGTCCTTGCCCGCCAGCAGCGGCGCGGTGCCGTGGGTGGCTTCGAAGATCGCTGCGCCGGTCTCGTAGTTGATGTTCGCGCCCGGCGCAATGCCCAAACCGCCCACCTGGGCTGCCAGCGCATCCGAGAGGAAATCGCCGATCAGGTTGGGCGCTGCCAGCACATCGAAACTTGCGGGGCGCGCCAGCGTGCCTTCGAAAGCGGCGTCGGCGATCATGTCGTCAACCAGCAATCGCCCTGCCGCCAGGGCTGCGGTTTGTTCCACGTCCGCCGCCGAGTCGCCCTGGGCTTTGGCAGTTTGCGCCCAACGCGTTTTGGTGTAGACCTGCCCGCCGAACTCAGCCTCTGCCAGTTCGTAGCCCCACTTGCGAAAGCCGCCTTCGGTGAACTTCATGATGTTGCCCTTGTGCAGCAGGGTGACCCGCTGGCGCCCGTTCTGCAGCGCGTAGCGGATGGCTGCCCGCACCAGCCGCTGCGAGCCTTCTTTCGAGATCGGCTTGATGCCCAGCGCGGTCGTGTTTGGGAAGGCGATGCGCCGGTAGGCGGCGGGGAATTCGGCTTCCAGCAGCGCCAACAGGCGTTGGTTCTCGGCACTTCCAAGCTCGAACTCAATGCCGGCGTAGACGTCCTCGGTGTTCTCGCGGAACACCACCATATCGACGGCTGCCGCCTGGCACATGGGCGATGGAGCGCCCGGGAAGTAACGCACCGGACGGACGCAGGCGTACAAATCCAGCATTTGTCGCAACGCCACGTTCAGCGACCGGATGCCGGTTCCGACCGGTGTCCCCAGCGGACCCTTGATGCCAACCGTGTAGTCCTGGAACGCCGCGACCGTCTCCGCCGGCAGTTCGCTGCCGAGCATGCGCAGGGCTTTTTCGCCGGAATAGACTTCCAGCCAGCCGATGCGGCGTTCGCCTGAATAGGCGGCTGCCACGGCGGCATCCAGGATGCGGCGTGTGGCGCGCCAGATGTCCGGTCCGCAGCCTTCGCCTTCGAGGAATGGGATGGTTGGGATCTTGGGGACGGACAAGCGCCCTTGATGGAATTGGATCCGGTCTTGCGGGGTGGTCATAAGGTTGATTCCTTTCTGGCTTCACTTGACAAGCGTGTATATTGTATGTAAAATCGGGTCAATAGGCAATAAATATGGGACGGCGTCCCTAATAATGGGACATTCTCGATATGGATAGCGAAGAAAAGATCTCACCCACCCTCAAGCATATGACCGCCATCCTGGATTGTTTCTCGATCAATCGACCGGAACTGGGGGTGCGCGAGACTGCCCGGCAGACCGGCTTGCCCTCCAGCACCGTCGGGCGCATCATGGTTGCAATGAAAGAATTGCGCCTCCTCAACCAGAATCCCCTCACGAAGTCCTATTCCATGGGCATCCGCCTGCTGGAATGGGGTGGGGTATTTTCCGCCTCGTTGGATGTTCGCCTGAAAGCATTGCCGGTGCTGCAGGAATTGCAGCGCGCCAGCCAGGAATCGATCAGCCTGTATATCTATGACGGCGCCGACCGGGTGTGTGTGGAGCGGTTGGAATCTCACCAGACGGTGCGCATCGTCACCCGGGTGGGGCGCCGGCTGCCGCTATATGCCGGCTCGGCGGGGAAAGCCATCCTGGCGTTTCTGCCGGAAGACCGGCAGCATGAGATCATGGACATGCGCCCTTTGGAACCGCTTACCCCCAACACCATCACGGATGCGGCGCAACTGCGCGCTGATTTGGAACGTGTGCGGCGGCTGGGCTACGCCGTCAGCCACGGGGAATGGATCTTGGAAGCTTCCGGCGTGGCGGCGCCGATCTTCGGCTTCAACGACGAGGTGATCGGCGCGGTCACGATCTCCGGACCGTCGCAACGCTTCACGCCGGACAAGGTCGCGGAATACGCCCCCATGGTGCTGGCAGGCGCCCAGCAGATATCGATCCAGATGGGTCATCATCCTGACCTTAGATCATCACTATGAACGGAGCCAAGCATGAACATCAAGAACAAGATCAAGGAAAAATTGCCGGATTGGAAAGAACGTGTCAATCGTTTGGTCGAGGACAACGGCAATTTCAAGGTCGCCGATCTCACGGTCGAGCAGATCTTCGGCGGTATTCGCGGCGTTCCCATTCAGGTCAGTGATATCTCGTACGTGGACCCTAACCAAGGTTTGCGCCTGCGGGGTTATACCGTCCCACAGGTGTTGGAACTGTTGCCCAAGCCCAAAGGCGGCGAATACCCGCTGGCGGGCGGTCTGTACTACCTGTTGATGACCGGCGATATTCCTACCAAGGATGAAGCCCTGGAGGTGGAAGTGGAATGGAAGGTGCGCAGCAACCTGCCCGACCACGTCTTCAAAGTGTTGCACGATAT
>JABLXM010000054.1 GCA_013177815.1 Anaerolineae bacterium
TGGGAGGGCTTGCGCGAGACGCTGCTGGATCCGGCGCAAGAGATCGCGGTGGAACGCAGCCAGGAATATGGTGCCGATATCCTCCATTCGCTGGTCACGGTGGCGCCGCGCGTCTTCAACGGCAATGTCCCCAACACCAGCCTGATCACCAACCTGCCACAGGGTTGTTGTGTAGAGGTGCCCTGTCTGGTGGATCGCAACGGCATCCAACCGCTCCAAATCGGTGACCTGCCGCTGCAACTGGCTGCCCTGATGCAAACCAACATCAACGTGCAGGCGTTGACGGTTGAAGCCGCGCTGACGGGGAAACGCGACCACATCTATCACGCTGCCATGCTGGACCCCCACACCGCCGCCGAGTTGGATGTCGATCAGATGCGGCGCCTGGTGGACGATATGATCGAAGCGCACGGCGATTGGCTGCCGGCATACCACTGAACCTCCTACCACCCAGATTTTGTGTGGCGCAAACCATCATAAACAGCTACAATAATGATGGGGAAGTTGATGGCGTGCGTCCATCATCCCCGTGCGTCCCACCTGGAGGTGGTATATGAACCTGTTGTTGGATCCAAATGTGGCTTATCTGTTGCTTGTGGTGGGGGTATGGGTGGCGGTGCTGGCGTTGTTCACCCCCGGCACCGGTTACCTGGAGGTTGGGGCGTTGTTCATGCTGGCACTGGCAGGATACGGTATCTATAACCTGGAGATCAATCTCTGGGCATTGGTTGTGCTCATCCTGGGCGTCTTCCCGCTGCTGCTGACCATGCGCAAGACGCGCCACTGGGTTTTTCTGGCGCTCTCGATCGTGGCGCTGATCGTCGGCTCGATGTTCATCTTCCGCTCAGAGGATGGGTTGATAGCCATTCACCCGGCGCTCGCCTCGGTCGTCAGTGTTGCCAGCGTGGGTTTGATGTGGTTGATCGGTCGCCGCAGCCTGGAAGCCCTCCTGGCGGTCCCCAGCCACGATTTGAACGCCCTGATCGGTTTGGAGGGCGAAGCCCGTTCGGAGATCCATATGGAGGGGACGGTCTACGTCCACGGCGAGGAGTGGACTGCCCAAAGCAGCAAGCCGATTCCTGCCGGCAGCCGCGTGGTCGTCGTTGGTCGCAGTGGGCTGGTGCTGCGGGTGGAACCCGTTCTGGAATGATTGAAGTGCCGTTGTAACCTTCGAAACAGTTATTCGTTCGATTATCAGACAAGGAGAATAATATGGAAACTGGACTACAAACGGTTTATTGCCTGGTTGGCGTCGTTGCGATCATCCTGATCGCCTTCCTGGCAAGCGCCATCCGCATCGTGCCCGAATACCAGCGGTTGGTTGTCTTCCGCCTGGGGCGCTGCATTGGCGCGCGCGGACCCGGTTTGGTGTTGTTGATCCCCTTTATCGACCGGGCGGTGCGGGTGGACCTGCGTGAGCAGGTGCGCGAGATCCCTGCTCAAACCAGCATCACTTCGGATAATGCCCCCATCTCGATCGATTTCCTGTGGTATTACAAGGTCTTCGACCCGGTGCAGTCTGTGTTGCAGGTCGGCAACTTCGAACTGGCGGCTCAGGGTATCGCAACCACCACCTTGCGCGCCGTCATTGGCGGTATCATGCTCGATGGCGTGCTCTCCGAGCGCGAAAAGATCAACATTGCTTTGCGCACCCGCCTGGATGAGGTGACCGAACGCTGGGGCGTCAAAGTGACCAATGTCGAAATTCGCGAGATCATCCCGCCGCGCGAAGTGCAAGACTCGATGAACCGCCAGTTGACGGCTGAGCGCACCCGCCGTGCAATCGTGACCGAATCGACCGGTACCCGCGAAGCGGCGGTCAACGTGGCGGATGGCGAGAAACAAGCTGCCATCCTGCGCGCTGAAGGCGCCAAGCAATCTGCCATCCTCAAAGCGGAAGGCGAGCGCCAGGCGCAAGTGCTCACCGCACAAGGCTATTCGGATGCGCTGCGCGCGATCTACGAAGCTGCCGCTACCATCGACCAGAAGACCCTCACGTTGCAATATTTCGAAACGCTCAAACAATTGGGCAACGGCGAAGCCACCAAGTTCATCTTCCCGATGGAATTCACCAGCCTGCTGGATAACTTCATCGCCGGGCGGCAGGAAAAGAAATAACCAACGCACCTCATCATAATCTCACAGAGGGCGCAGTCTCTGGCTGTGACCTCTGTGAGCCTTATCGATCGCTTTGAGCACTGACCCAGTATTCACCATCCTGCCTGCCACCTGGCGTGACATGGGCGAATTGACAGCTTTGGAACAAGCCTGTTTCGACCAGGATGCCTGGCCCTGGTGGGATGTTCTCGGTACCCTGACTTTGCCTGGAGTGACGCGCCTGAAAGCTGTTGTGGATGGACGCATGGCGGGCTTTGCTGCTGTCGATCCACGACCGCGTGAGAACGTTGCCTGGATTACCACCATTGGTGTGCTGCCGGAGTTCCGCCGGCAGGGCATCGCCAGGGCATTGTTGTTGGAATGTGAGCGTGCCGTCTCGCTGCCTGCCATCAAGCTTTGCACACGCATTTCCAATCAGCCAGCCATTGCCTTGTACCAGGCGTCGGGCTACCAACGCGTCAATGTTTGGAGTCGTTATTATGTTGGCGGTGAGGACGCGCTTGTACTGCAAAAAAACCTGCCAGCCGTTGGCGATACCCAACCCGCAAACTGAATGGCTGAACGGGAGGTTCGCCTTGGTTTTTACAGCCAACCTTAAAAATGTTTGACTCATTTCATGTTTGCCGCTATCATTAACCCGTAATAGAGGTAACCTGCGTTATGCGATGCGAAATGGACATATTCATGTAGATCGGTGGGCACGCGCCTGGGCGCGTGCCTTTTTGTAACTCACCACCATTTCCTGAAAGGAGAAGTATCCGATGGATTATGGAATGATCGGAAAGATCGATAAAGCCAAACGATATGCCGAGGAGCGGGAGCGCTTCCAGTTCTCGAATTTCTCAGTCACGATGGACGGCGCCAATAATCCCCACACCATCACTTACCAGGATGGCACCTGGCAGTGTGATTGCGATTTCTTCCAAACTCGCGGGCGTTGCAGTCATACCATGGCTTTAGAGATGCTCCTGGAGGGCATGGTCAAGCCGTACGAAGGGGAATGATCGCCGAAGTTAGACCTTGAATGACCGGCGGGCGGCTGTGGAATGCCGCCCGTTTTTATTTTCCCTGGTGCGGGTCACTTAACCATCCCGCTTACCAGGAAACCCAATCCAAGCACGATCAGTATCAGCGGACCGATCAGGTTCCATGAATAATCCAGTGCGGCGATGACGCCCACCACCAGTGTTGCCAACCCGATCAACACATTGCCTCGCGCCGACCAATTGAACTTGCCGCCGGTGATTGTGGTGATTGCGGCGCTGATCAACGCGCCCATTCCCACCAGCAGGATCGGCACCGCCCACCAGGTGTAACCGCCGGTGTACATCTGTGGGTCGATGCCAAAGCGCGTCCGCGCCAGAAAACCCGCCCCCAACAGCATGGTAGCCAATCCCACCCAGGCGGCAAGGCTGCTCCAGGTGCGCGCGTGCGCGCTCTCGCCAGGGTCAGGGATACTGCTCAGTAAAATGGAGAAGCCGGGCACAATGATCATCAGTGCCCACCATGTGGACCAATCCATGCCGAACAACAGCATCACTGCCACGGTGCCCACCACCAGCGCGGTGCCCAGGTTGGAGCGTGCGCTCCGGTCGATGCGACCGCTGTGGCGGAGGGCGTTGACGGCAGCCATGAGCGAACCGAACACGGGTATGAAAATATAGATCGCCCACCAGTTGATTTCCGTTCTCAACCAACCCATGCGTTGCAACAGAAAGACTGCCCCGGTGAAGATCAGCACAATGCCCCACCACAGCTTTTTGTCAGCACCGGCATGCCGGCGCGTTTCATCCATATGATGATCCGACGCACCAGGTAAGTTCTCTGCCATAAGATGCTCCTTGATAAATGCTTTGACACATTATATACGCAAGACAGGCGCAAAAGATCCGGAAAAATCGGCGCAAACATCGTCAGCGGACAAGTTTGCCTTGCGCACACGCCCAATAATATCGGGTGTAAACTATACGCGTGATGCGAAGCATATTAATAGTAGACGATGACGCCCTGTTGCGCCGCAGTTTATCGTTTCATCTTGAACAAGCCGGCTACCGAGTACACACGGCTGGCAGTGCGGAGGATGCCCTCGCGATGATCCCCCATTCACCCCCCCAGTTGGTTCTCCTTGATATCAGTCTGACTGGCATGGATGGTCTGGATGCTTTGAAAGCGATAAAATCGCAGTACCAAATCCCTGTCATTTTTTTGACCGCGCGGCGCCGGGAATTGGATGAGGTGCTGGGGTTGGAGCTCGGCGCGGACGATTACATTACGAAGCCATTCGATGTCGATGTGTTGTTGGCGCATATCAAAGCGGTCTTGCGCCGGGGTGAAACTGGCTCTCCCAAGGAGATTGATCCGGAACAAATCGATCTTGGCGATCTCAAAATCGACCCTGCTTCTCACACTGCAACCTGCGCCGGTCAGGCACTGGATCTTTCACCGCGCGAGTTCGATCTGTTGCTCGCGCTGGCGCGCAAGCCGGAGAAAGTGGTTCCTCTCAATGATCTAATCAACCAGGTATGGGGAGCAGAATTCATCGGTCAGCCGCAAGTGGTCTATGTACACATGCGTTGGTTGCGCCAAAAAATGGAGCAAGACCCCGATCATCCCAAACGCATTCTCACTGTTCGCGGGGTAGGGTACAAGCTGGTTCCCAACACAGAGAAATGAAGCTTTTCCGATCCCTCCGGAACCGTCTGGTTCTCAGCCATATCCTACCCGTCATCCTGGTTGTGCCCTTGCTGGTGGGGATGTTGGTCTATGTTTTGGAAACGCGGTTGCTTTTGCCGATGGTCTATCGCGACCTGGCGAAAGACGCCCATTTGATGGCTGAGATCACAAGCGACCAACCAATTTTCTGGATGGATGGGCGTATATCCCAGGCGCTGGTCGATGGGGTCACTCCTTACCTAAGCGGTCGGGTTTCTTTTATTACCCTGGATGGGCACTTGCTTGCCGCCAGCGATATGGTTGAAAATGGCAGCGCGTCCCAATTGGTTGAATTGCCTGAGCTAAACAATGTTGGTCGGGGGGATATCGTTGAGATCAGACGAGGGGCACAGGCGGAGGTCTTTGCGCCGGTTTTCGATATCTCCGGCAAGGCGATCGGGATCATTCGGGTTTCGACACGGATTGTAACTGTTTCCGATGAGCTCTACCAGTTAAGATTCTTACTGGGCGCCATCTTGATCATCAGCGTGGTGGTAGGCATTATCCTGGGGTCTGCCTTCGCGGTCAGCATCAATCGCCCCATCCAGCGTATAACGAATTCGATCCTGGCGATCGCAAAAGGCAACTGGCAATCGCACGTGGCTGAAGCGGGACCGGATGAACTGCGTGACCTGGCGCAGGCGGTAAACACGTTGATCGACCGGTTGAACAGCCTTGAAAAGGCAAGGCGCCAGTTGCTCGCCAACTTGGTGCACGAATTGGGGCGACCATTGGGAGCCATCCGGTCAGCAGTCCAAGCCTTGTTAAAAGGCGCCAACAATGACCCGGCGCTGTCAAATGAGATGTTGACCGGGATCGACAGCGAAACGGTCAGGTTGCAACGGCTGTTGGAAGACCTGGCAGGCTTACATGATCAGGTGCTTGGGAGTCTGGAATTGAATCGCGTTTCGATCCAGATGGATCGATGGCTGGTTACCACGGTATCCTCGTGGGAATCCGCAGCGGTCGAAAAAGGTTTGGCGTGGAAGGTTGAAATTGAACCCAGCCTGCCGGAAGTCTCCGCAGATCCTGACCGTCTGGGGCAGGCATTGGGGAATCTGCTCAGCAACGCCATAAAATTCACGCCACCCGGCGGGCTGGTTACAGTTGCGGCGAAGTCCCTGGAAGGGCGGTTGATCATTTCGGTGGCTGATAACGGTCCCGGCATTCCTTTAGACGAACAGGGGAAAATATTCGAGCCGTTTTATCGCGGTTCGCATGGACGCCGCATTATCCAGGGCATGGGGTTGGGGTTAAGCATCGCCAGGGATATCATCACGGCGCACGGGGGTGAGATCGAAGTAGAATCTGATGGCAACTCTGGTTGCCGTTTCACTTTTTTCATCCCCGTTTTAAATCCATAAAACGAGCCAACCAAAGAGGGCATTCACACCTGGGACGGCAACAACCTTAAGGTACCCATAAGGTACGCTTATGTTGCCGATAAAGTCAGCTTGAACCGATGCGCGTAATATTTCGCTTGCATGATAACCAAGATTGGCAAAGTCCAATCGTGATAATAAGGAGAAAAAAATGAAAAAGCGAATGCTTATCCTCGTTTCGATATTAGTCGTCCTGGTGATGTCATTATCGGCTTGCAGCAGCCTGGGGATCACAAGCAGCGGTATAAACACCGCTGTTGGAACGAAGACGCCAGCCCCAAGCCAGATAATACCCACTGCCACGCCCGAAATCGCCCCGGTTGGTGATGCTGGCAGCCTGTTGGCTGCTTACCAGGGAACCCTGGAAAACGTATACACCACGGTCAACCCTTCTGTGGTCAATATCCGCGTGGTCAAAAAAGTTGCGGTAACGGATACGCTGCTTGACCAGTTGCCTGACTTCCCCTTCTTCCACCTGCCCAATGACCAACAACCACAGGAGCAATACCAGAGCGTGCTGGGCTCCGGGTTCATTTGGGATCAGGATGGTCACATCGTCACCAACAACCACGTCATCAACCAAGCAGACAAGATCGAAGTCACATTCAGTGATGGCACGGTCACCTCGGCGGAGTTGGTTGGCGCTGATCCGGATAGCGACCTGGCTGTCTTGAAGGTCGATACGGATACATCCCGGTTACGACCGCTGCGACTTGGCGATTCAGGGGCGGTTAAGGTGGGTCAGTTGGCAATCGCGATCGGGAACCCCTTTGGACTTGAAGGCACCATGACCACAGGTATTGTCAGTGCCATTGGACGATCGTTGCCTTCTGATGAAACGTCCTCCCAGTCTTACATTATCCCGGAGGTCATACAAACCGACGCGCCGATCAACCCGGGCAACTCGGGAGGCGTATTGGTGGATATCGACGGGCGTATCATCGGCGTGACCTCAGCGATCGAATCGAGCGTTCAGTCTAACGCCGGCATTGGCTTCGCCATCCCTTCCGAGATCATCAACAACGTTGTACCGGTGCTGATCTCGGAAGGCAAGTTCGTTCACGCCTGGCTTGGTATCACCGGAACAAATTTGACGCCCGACATGGCAAAAGCCATGAATCTGGATGAAAGTCAACAGGGTGCACTGGTGGAAGAGGTGTTGCCAAACAGCCCGGCAGAAAAAGTTGGCTTGCAAGGCAGCAACCATGAAGTAACGATCGATGGGCAAACCCTCATGGTGGGTGGTGACGTCATCACGGCAATCGACAGCAAACCGGTCAGCGAAATGTACGACATCATCGATTACCTCGCCCTAAGCACCAAGGTCGGTCAAACTGTGACGTTGACCATTCTGCGGGACGGCACTGCGCAGCAAATCGATGTGACGCTGCAAGCACGACCATCTGCAGATGAACTCAGCAAAATGGAAGCCCCCACGGGTAAACAAGGTGTCGTGTTGGGAATTCGCGGCGTTACCGTCAGTGCTGCCATCGCAAAAGCAATGAACCTGCCGGAAGATCAACGAGGGGTGTTGGTGGAGCAGGTTGACAGCGGAAGCCTGGCAGACACCGCTGGCTTAAGAGCTGGCTCGGAATCGCTGGACCTTGATGGTCAAAAAGTGACCATTGGTGGCGATATCATCACGGCGGTCAATGGACAATCCGTCGCAAACATGCAAGCGTTGAAATCATTGCTATCCAAGCTTGACCCCGATCAAGAATTATCACTTTCGATCATCAGGGACGGCGCTGAAATCCAGATCACGATCCAAACAAGCGCCTAAAGCCAAGGTGTGACACCCTGTTTGCATTGCGTATGGGCGAACCCAACTGGTTTGCCCATGCGTGCATTCAACAGGTTCAAGGTAGACTCACATTGCCCTAATGACGGTGACGCCCATCAGGCAGGTCTCGTTCGCTTTTTGCGCACCGTGGTTGGGCGCCAGGCTACGGATGCCCTTGTGGTAACTATCCTTGGCGGCGCGCATCTGGTGTATTGCCCTGCGGGTGAGCGCGTCCGCCAGTTTGTTGTATTCGCGCGGCGTCCACTCCCACTGCAAATGGACGAATTGTTCTGCTAATTTACACGCCCGGTCGTAGAGTGGACGGATATCGCCGGAAGTCACGCCGGTGGTGCCTTGCATCTGGTCGATGACCGATTTGGCGTCACCGATCACCGAAACCGGCTCGTCACACGCGTTCAGGTCGATCAGGGCTTCCAGCCCTTCGATCATTGCCAGGTATTCCGCCACGCTGGAACTGGCGGATTTGCGGCGCAGGTAGGTGCCCAATCCGTGGGCGATGACCTGCCCCGAACGCTCCACGAACCATCCATAGCTCAGGAACCCGCAGTCATGCGGGAGTTGTTGGATCTCTGCGGCGGTTTTGAACAAGCCATCGAAGTGCAGGATGTACATGACGATGCTCCATGAGAGGGGGTAGAGAACACCGGCGGTGATACTTCACCGCCGGCGGGTTGAAGATGATCCGGGTGGTTCGCGGGCGCAGGTAAAACGAAGGGTACTTAACGATCTGCTGGTGTCTGGCAGGCTCCATTAGCCTTGATTATGGCACGCCAATGATAAGGCTGGCATAAGAACGGGTTAAAGGCAGGTAAAGAAAGGTAGCGCTGCTTCATGGCATTGAAGGCGGTTGGTCGTCCCGTGCTATCGCCGCGCATTCACCTGCCGACCATCAGGCTTGCCGGGCGTTGTTATAGATGGCATCTGCCGCCAGGGTGCCGGAGATGACAACCGCCTCCACGCCCGCGCCGGGGTAGACGCCCGAACCCGTCAGGTATAGCCCGGGCAGTGGTGACTTGAGCGGTGGGTGGAGCGCATCTTGGGCGGGTCCGTAAATGGCGCCGCTGTCGCTCCAGGCGTAACGTTCGAAGGTGCGCGGGGTGGCATCCTGTCGGTAGACGATATGCTGGCTCAAATCGGGGATCAACTTTTCTGCTTCGGCAATCATGGTATCACCAAAGGCGCGTTTGCGCACCTGGTAGTCGGCAGCTTTCCGCTCCCAGGTGACCGCCTGCGCTTGCGGAATGAGTGAGATCAACGTCATGGCGGCGTGACCTTTGGGTGCCAGCGAGTTGTCCACGACCGATGGCGTCATGATGCCAATCGCATCGCTCATCAGGATGGGCGCCACCTGCGGCAGGTAGTCCAACCCGAGGAATACCATGAAGGCGGAGGTGGAGGGCTGGGCGGCGGCTGCTTGGCGTGCGAACTTCTTCGGCAGGTGTTCTGCCCCCACTAATTCCAGGAAGGTGCGTTTCATATCTGCGTTGGAAACCAGCGCCTTGGCGCGGTGTTGTTGCCCGCTCACCGCCAGTTCTACCCCGGCTGCCTGCCCATCCATCACCAGGATGCGTTCGACCGGCGTTCTCAGGTGTACCTTGCCGCCGTGTGCCTCGATCACTGCCACCAGCGCATCGGCGAACTTCTGCGAGCCGCCGGCGGGGTAGTACCCGCCATCGATGTAGTAGCCGAAGATGGGCGCCATGGCGCCAACCGTCAACAGACTCGGGTCATCCGAGAGGTAGCCGGTCAACGCGGAGAGAAAGCGCTTGAGCCGCTCATCCTGGAAGAAGGCGCCTAGCATCTCGGTGAAGGGGCGATCCATCCATTTGTAAGCGTGGGGATGGCTCTGTGGATATGCCATCATGTCCTTCACGGTGCGCGGGGTGGTTGGCACGCCGCCGCTTTGCTCCAGGTCGGCATACATTTCACGGTAGATCTGGGTCATTTCATCGAAGTATTGCCGGATGGCGTCGCGCTCACCGGGGAATAGTTCTCCCAGCCGGGTGGCAAAGGCTGATGGGTCGCGCGGGATGGCAACCCGCAAACCATCCAGGGTGTATTCGTGATCCATGCGCTTCCAGTCCACTTCTTCCTCGATATCCAACTGGCGCATCAGGTTGCGCACCGGACCGCGTTCGCCCAATCCGCTGACGTCATGTACGCCGGCATCGAAGATGTAACGCAGCCGGCTGCCATGCGGTTGACGAATGCCGCGCTCCCACGAGGTGCAATACCCGCCCGGCAGGAAGTGTTGTTCGAAGACCGCCACCTTCAGCCCGCGTTTAGCCAGCAGCGCCGCTGTTGTCAGCCCGCCAATACCGGCGCCGATGACGATCACGTCGTGCTCGGTTTCACCGCTCGGGTGCCCGTCAAAGCTCGGCGTGCGCCATTTGTAGGGTTGGCGGGCGTCGATGCTGCGTTGCAGCGCAAAATTGGGAAACCAGTTGGGAAACAACGATGAGAATGTGATCCCCAGCCCAATGAGGACGTTGGCGATGACCGCATTGAGCAGAACGGCGTGTTGTGGCAGCGCCAGACTGAGCGCCCCCAGCCCGCTGTTGACCAGGAAGATGCCGCCCCACACCCCGGTGATGATCTGGTTGGTCAGGCGAAACAGTGGGTTGTCCCATAATTCGGGTGCCCAACTCTCGCGGGCGTACTGGTAGGTGAAGGGCGAGCCAGCCAGCAGTGTGCCGAACGCCATGCCAGCCAGCGCCAGGCTGTTGAGCACCGCACCATAATCTATGAAGAAAGATGACCCGAGCGCCAGGGTCACAACGGCGTGGGCGGCGAAATAACCCAGCGAGACCACCTCCATCGTTTTGACGTCGCGGCGCTTGGACCAGCGCCAGGTCACCAATGCAGCGGCTGCCAGCAGCGCGCCCAGGATGGCGGGCGTCCACCAGCCGGGACCGGAGAGGCTCCAGAAGATGATCCAGGGGATGAAACCGAAAAGGACTTGGAACATATTATCACCTGTAATGTAAGATTGGCGAGTGGGTGTCCCAAAAGTGATTAATTTATCATGGCGCGGGGAGGAGTTTTTCATTAATGGGGGAGATGCTTCCCCTGCGGGGACTTCGCGCTTCGCTCAGCATGACGAATCTGACTTTTGGGACAGCCCCCTGTGGTGCTATGGATTGGCGGGGGGCGTGAGCGGTGGCAGGCTGCGCGCCCTGGCAACCGTTTCTTCCAGCCATGCCAGTTCGTGTTCGTAATAGGCGATGCCGTAGTCGAGCGTGATCTGCCACAATTCGCGAGCGCGATCGACGCCGATGCGACGGGCGTTCTCGTCGATGGCGGCTTGGGCATCCTGCCGGTAGGTTTCGAGGCGTTCGCGCATGCCTTCCGCGCGCGCCTCCAGCAGGGCGGCGATCTCATCGTTGGAGCTGAAGTGGGAGAAGAAGACCTGGATCAACCAGTCTTCCCGCACCGCTTTGAGCGGCAGTGGAGTGATGAGCCAGCGGCGCAATTCAGCCTGACCCTGCGAGGTGATGTGGTATTCCTTGCGGTTGGGCGCGCTTTCCTGCACCACCAGTTGTGCGGCGGCAAAGCCTTTATCCTCCAAACCGTCCAGCGCCTTATAGATGTGGCTCTGAGTGGCAGACCAGAAATGCCCAACCGATTGGTCGAAATATTTTTTCAGGTCGTAGCCGGTCATCGGCTGGAAATCCAGAAATGCGAGGATGGCGTGTTCCAGTGGCATTAGCTCTCCTTGAGATTACAAGACTTTTTTATCTATGTAGTTATATTACAACATAGTAATATTACTGTCAAGGGATATGGTGATGAAAAGAGGGTGGAAGTACGATTTACCCGTCCTGAAGACGAGCGTTGTTCATTGCTTACAGGGATTCTAAGCCTAGCTGGTGGCTGGGGCGGGTTCTCCGCCTTGCGGCACGCGCGCGCGCAGCGCCACGAAGAAGTTGACCGCCGCGATGACGGCGCCCATCAGGAAGACGTACGGGTAACCGAAGCTGTTCCAGATCACGCCTCCCACCAGCGCGATGGCGATCGAAAAGACGTGGTCGATGGTGACACCTAATGTCAGGCTCGCCTGGATATCTTCTGGGTTGCGGGCGATCTTCTTCATGTAGGTGGCGCGCGCCATCCCCACCGAGAACAGCATCTGGTCCAACAGGTAGCAGGCGCAAGCCACCAGGAAGGCTGCCTGCTGCGGCAGGAAGTGGCGCGAAAAGCCGTAGCCGAAACACACGAAGATCAATACCACCGCCTCGCCCGCCAGGATGGCGCGTTCGCCCAGGCGATCGATGGCGCGCCCCAGGAAGGGCTGGAACAGGATGCCGATCACCCCGCCGATGGCGATCAGGGTGGCTATGGTCTGGGTGGGCTGGTTGAAGACCGTCACCAGCACCCATGGCGCAAAGGTGATGAAGATCTGTTTGCGCGCACCGAAGAGGATCGATAGCCAATAATAGGTGGAATATTCGCGGTGCAGTTTGAGGTACACCCCAGTTGGGCGCGGGCGTCCCCGCTGCATGCGCATCAATAATACCGCCGAGATCAGGAAGCCCACCGCCGCCAGGGCAAAGGTTTGCCTGAAACTCATTCCCAGGAACTTGAACCCCAGATAGACGATGCCGCTGCCCACGATGGTGGCGACGTTGCGCAGCGCGTTCAACTGCCCCAAGCGGCGCCCGTCCTGCCCGCTGTGCGCCAGTTCCATGCCGATGGTGGTGGTCAGCGGCAGGTAGGTGTGATTGCCCAGGCTGTAGATGAACAGCCAGATGAGCATGACGCCGTAACTGCTGGAGGCGTAGCCGACCAGCAGCGAGCCTGCGACCATCATCAGCATGGCGACGGCGCTCAGGCGCCGGCTGCAAAGCATCCACAGCGCGGTGGAGATGAAGATCGCCAATACGCCCGGTAGTTCGCGCGGGAATTCCAGGAAGGAGCGCTGGAAGCCGCTCAGGCTGAAGCGCGCGTCCAGGAAGTTGTTGAAGACCGAATCGAACAGGCTGAGTGAGATGCCGATGGCGAAGGATGCCAGGATGAACAGCCGCAACTGTTCGGGGATGGCTGCCACGCGGGCGCGAATGGCGACAATGAAGGATTGGGTTCGCACGAGCAGTATTATAAGTCAGCAGCGAGCGTAAAGCCAGCCGGCGTTGTGCTGGTCGATGATTCACCTTTTTTTGCGGTTCGAATGGTCCGGACGGCAGACGATGGTGGTGGGATTCCTCACAAAGAGACCGGAGAGGGCGCGGAGATGTGAAACCACAGAGGCGCAAAGGCACGGAGAAAAATTCATATGCTCGGACTTCCTTATAGAAAAAGGCAGTCAAGGAGACCTGAGCGGTAAGTAATTGGGATTTGTCAATAGTTGAGATGAAAAAGGGCTATTGGAGGAACAAATCAAGGGCTGGCATGAATTGGCAGCAGAAAACCTTAGGGTAGACGCCGATCAAGCATTCGCCGCCAATCAGCTTTTTTGTTTCAAGTTCTTATATAGCCTTTGTATTCCGTATCCAACAAGGAGAACGCCGACGATTCCATTCAATACTTGCATCAATGATAATGGGACGGTTTCTTTGATCAATGAAAATAGTATTACCGATGTCCCCATAAACAGGAAAGTCGCCAGCCCTGTTCCCAAGCCGAAGAGCGTCAATTCCTTCTTTGTGTAGTTGTATTCAACGACTTTGGCGGTGAACAGGCTGGTGAAAAATACAATCGTCAGCGGGCTTGAAATCGTGATCAGGAACACCGAAGTGAAGCTTGTCAGGATGTTCGAGGTATTCGATATTACAGCGTTCGAGGTGCTGCTTTCGAATAGTCCCTTTAATATCGATAATCCAAATAGGACTAAAACTACAGAGCTAATGACACCAAAAATCTTCTTAACCTTTGGGTTCTCCAATAATTTGCCAATCCCCAGTATCGATAAAGTTATATAAAAATAATCGACCAGCGTAACGGCTAAAACACATGCAAAACCATCGAATATGGTCTTCTGTAATGTCAGGTTGATGATGAAGAAAAACACAGGACCAATTGCCAGTTGCAAAGTGAGCCCTGTCAGCAATCCGTTCAATAGTTCTTTCATGGAGCAGCCATTAATATTCTAATTTTCTATGATGGGTTTGTAGCTGTCAATTGTATCAGTGCAAATGGATCCTGTATTTCCCAGTGGGGATGTGATGAGCTCAGTATCGATGAAAAAAGACGTTAAGTTATTAAGATGGACTGCTTGCTGCGTTGGGCAAATAATCTCCCCTGTTTGTCACCAACGCTGCTGCCTGACAGATTCTGGCGGAGAGGGTGGGATTCGAACCCACGGTGGCGACGAGCGCCACAACGGTTTTCGAGACCGCCCCAATCGACCGCTCTGGCACCTCTCCGGGGATGCAAATTATATCTTAAATCTCGACCGAGTCGCGATAGTCCGGGTAGCTGACCTGGTCGAAGCCGTTTTCGCGCAGCAGGCTCATGAAGGGGTTGGCAGACTTCTCCTCGCCGTGTACCAGGTAGAGCGCCTTGAGGCTGGCTTGGGTGGCTTTGGCGTAATCCAGCAGGAAGGTTTGCCCGGCGTGCGCCGAAAGCCCGCCAATCGTCACCACCTCCGCCCGCACTTTGAACGCCTCGCCAAAGATCTTGACCTCGGGCTGACGCTCCGCCAGCCGGCGTCCCAACGTGTGCGGCGCCTGCCAGGAGACGATCAGCACGGTGTTCTTCTTGTCCTCGATGTTGTTGCGCAGGTGATGCAGGATGCGCCCGACCTCCGCCATGCCCGAAGCCGAGATGATCACCATTGGGTCGTCACGGTCGTTCAACGACTTGGATTCATCCACCGTGCGCACGTAGTGCAAACCGGGGAAGGCGAGCGCCGGCTGGTGCCCGGTGCGCACGAACTGGTGGGTCTCGTCGTCGAAGTACTCGGGTGAATCCTTGAACACCTGGGTGGCATTGACCGCCAATGGGCTGTCCACATAGACCGGGATGGGGGGAATATCGCCGGCTTGGATCATCTGGTGCAGGTCGTAGACCAGTTCCTGCGTGCGCCCGACCGCGAATGCCGGGATGATGACCTTGCCGCCGCGCGCGATGGTGCGGCTGACCACCTGGCGGAACTCGTCGAACGCCTCCGTGGGATCGGCGTGCGGCTTGTCGCCGTAGGTGCATTCCATGATCATGTATTCGGCGCCTTCGGGCAGCACCGGGTCGCGCAGCAGCGGCAGCCCGTTGCGCCCGATATCGCCGGAGAACCACAGGCGAAGCTTGCGACCATGCTCTTCGATATCCAGCACCACCGCGGCGGAACCGAGGATATGCCCGGCATCCACCAGATGCGCTTCCACGCCCGGGATGGGCTCGAAGCATTTCTCGTAGTACACCGGACGGAAGAGCGGCATCACTCGCTCGGCATCCGCCACGGTGTAAAGTGGCTCCACCGGCGGTTCGCCGCGCCGCGCGCGTTTTATGTTGACATATTCGGCATCCGCTTCCTGGATGTGACCTGAGTCGCGCAGCATGACGTCCGCCAGGCGCATGGTGGCGCCGGTGGTGTAGATGGGTGCTTCGAAACCCTGTTTGACCAGGTTGGGCAGGTTGCCGGAGTGATCGATGTGGGCGTGAGAAAGGATCATGGCATCCACCCGGCGCGGATCGTATTGGAAGGTCTGGTTGCGAGTGTAGAAATCCTTGCGATGCCCCTGGAACAGACCACATTCCAGCAGCAGGCGGCTGCCGTTGATCTCCAGCAAGTGTTGTGAACCGGTCACGGTGCGCGCAGCGCCCAGGAAATTGATTTTCATACGCTCTCCGTCTAGTGGTGGTTTCTGGCAGGCTCGGAATTTGGGATCATGAGTTCCAGGATGGCATTGCCGAAGTGCGCCTGCCGCCAGGGGACGGTCGCCATCACCGTTGCCAGTTCTGCCGGGGAGCCTGGCGCGGCGCCGGCGAGCGCTTCCATCACATCGCGCGGCAACACCACGTCCGATTCGACCCCCATGCCGGCGGCGGTCTTCTTGCGCCACTCTCGCAGACCGTCCAGACGTGTCAGGTAGGCGTCGCTGGGGCGTGGGTTGCGCGGGCGCACCAGCGGCGGGGATTGCAGCCCGTGACGCACCGCTTTCAGCAAGCCGCGGGCGTGTTGTTCCAGCCCGCGCTGGTTCAACAACCCCAAATGCTCCAATTCGGTCTTGTTTTGCGGGCAGGCGGTTGCCACGCCGACCAGCACGCTGTTTTGCAGCACCTTGAAAGGCGGCAGGTCGCGCAGCTCCGCCTGTAATTCGCGATATTCACACAGCGCCTGCAACACTGCCATTTGCTGCGGCGTGAGGTCGTTGCTGCCCGAAACGCGCCGGCAATCCATTTCGCGGTCATCGACAGCCGCCGGCGTTGCCCGCAGCCGGTCGAAGTCCTCCTGCGCCAGTTCCAGCCGCTGGCTGGCGCGCAGCGCGCTCAACATGCGTTGACGCAAGGCGATCAGGTAGCGCGAATCGAGCCGGGCGTAATGGATATATTCCGGTGGCAGCGGTCGCTTGCTCCAGTTGGCTCGCTGGTAGGTCTTTTTGATCTCGATGCCGAACTCTGCGTTCAGCAGCGCCGCCAACCCCACTTCTTTGCGCCCCAGCACCCGCGCGGCGATCATGGTGTCGAACAGATTGTTGAATGAAAAACCATGATCGCGTTTCAGGCACATCACGTCATATTCGCCGGCGTGGAAGATCTTCTCCACTTGTGGGCTGGCGAACACCGGCGCCAGACCGGAGAGGTCCGCCAAAGCCAGTGGATCGATCAGGTAGTCGCTCTCTGCCGTGGAAATCTGCACCAGGCAAACCTGTTCACGGTAAGCGAACAGGCTGTTGGATTCGGTATCCACCGCCAGCGTGTCGTAGTGCTCCAGGTCGCGTAGCATGCGTTTGAGATCGTCGTAGGTATCCACCCAGATGGGTGGCTCGATGGGGGGCTTGACCATGGCAGGAATTATAGTCCATATTCACGCTGCCTTTCGCCGCAGGCGCGTTGCGCAATGCGCTGATGATTCGTACTATAATTACGATGGATTAACAAAAGATGACAACAATCCAGGAGGGTAACATGAATGAACGAGTCTTGATCATCGAGGACGATGAAGCCATCGTTCGCATCCTGCGTCGCGGGTTGACTCTGGAAGGTTACCAGGTGGAAGCCGCCTATGACGGCGAATCAGGGCTGGTTGCGGCGCGCAACCATAACCCGGACCTCATCATTCTGGATTGGATGTTGCCCGGCATCGACGGATTGGAAGTGTGCCAGCGTTTGCGCACCTATGGCTCCATCCCGATCTTGATCTTGACCGCCAAGGATACCGTTCAGGACCGTGTGGAGGGTCTGGATTCTGGCGCCGATGACTACATGGTCAAACCGTTCGAACTGGATGAACTGACCGCGCGGGTGCGGGCGCTGCTGCGCCGCACTCACCAGGAACGCCCAGCCATCCTGACCTTCGAGGATCTTTCCCTCGATACCTCCACCCGTCAGGCGACCCGTGGCGAACGCGTCATCTCGCTGACTGCCAAAGAGTATGACCTGCTGGAGCTTTTCATGCGTCACCCTCACCAGGTGCTCACCCGTGAGGTGATCTTCGACCGCGTGTGGGGTTACGACTTCGGTGGGGAATCGAATGTGTTGGATGTCTACATCCGCTATTTGCGCCAGAAATTGGAAAATGGGGGAGAAGCCCGACTGCTGCACACAGCCCGCGGGGTGGGCTACGTCATGAGAGAAATGCCCTGATGTCCTTGCGCTCCCGGTTGACCCTGCTGTACACCTCCCTGATGGGAGGTGTGCTGCTCATCTTTGGTTTGCTGGTCTATGGGCTGGTGAGCCTGATCCTGATGAGCCAGGTGGATGACCGTTTGGAGGATGCCGGACGGCAGATCGTTTCCCAGTTGGTGGTTACCAGCACCAACCAGATCGATATCCGCCCGCTGGCAACCTACCAAGCCCCCAATAACCTCATCGTTCAGGTGTGGAGCGCCGACCGTGTCCTGCGCCTGGCGCGCCCTGCCAACCAGATCGAGCCGTTGGATCGCCTGGCGCAATCGACCGGCGAGGTCATCTTTACCACCTCCGGCATTTCCGGAATTGACCGGCTGCGCGTGCTCACCATTCCGCTGCGCACCGAGCGCGGTCCGGCTGGCACCCTGCAAATTGCCCAGAACATCAACCTGGTGGATAATACCCGCCGCTCGCTGGGCTCGGTCGTCATTCTACTGGCGAGCACAACCATGTTGGCATCCGCGCTGGCTGCCCGGTTGACCATCGACCGCGCGCTGGAACCGCTGGCATCCGTCACCGCTATTGCCACCCAGATAACGCGCGCCAGCGACTTGCAGCGCCGCCTGCCGGTGGGGGACCTGGCGGATGATGAGATCGGCGAACTGGTGCAAGCCTTCAACCAGACGCTGGAACGGTTGGAAGTGCTCTTCACCGCCCAGCAGCGCTTCATGGCGGATGTCTCTCACGATTTGCGCACCCCCCTGACGGTCATCAAAGGCAACGCCGGGCTGCTACGCAAGATGAAGCAGATCGACCAGGAACTACTGTTGGAGATCGAACGCGAGGTCGACCGCCTGACCCGCATGGTGGAAGAACTGTTGCTGCTGGCGCAGGTCGAATCCGGCAACCTGCCGATGGAAATGAAGCCGGTGGAACTGGATACGCTGCTGCTGGAAGTGGTGCGGCAGATGAAAGCTCTGGCAGGTGGCTCGCGTGGTATCCAGATCACAGAGATCGACCAGGCGCAGGTGTTGGGGGACGCCGACCGCCTCAAACAAGTGTTCCTGAACATCATCGGTAATGCCGTCCAGCACACCCCGGTTGGCACGCAGATCAAGATGGCATTACGGCTCAGCGGGCGTCAGGCGCAGGTATCCATCAGTGATAATGGGCCCGGCATCCCGCCGGAAGACCTGCCGCATATCTTCGAACGCTTCTATCGCGGTGAGAAAAGCCGCAAACGACGCAGCAGCACCTCATTCGGGTTGGGGTTGTCGATCGCCTACTGGATCGTGCGCAATCACGGCGGCACCATCGAGGTGCAATCGCTGGAAAACAAGGGTACCACCTTCACGGTCTGGCTGCCGCTGATCGAATCCTAAAAGCCGTAATGCGCCGGTGTGCGCAACCGTGCAGCGCGGCATTATCACTCAATGGCGGGCTGTTTCATCCTTTCATACATACCCGGTTAAATTACGATGATCACGAAAGAACAGCCCCTGGCGTTTGGTAGCCAGGGGCTGTTGATATCTGTCATGCGGGCGGGATCACGAACGCATGCCGGGACCCTTGCGGGAGAGCGAAGACGGCGGCACCGGTCGCGAGCGCATCAGGACGCTTTGGTAGGTCGGTTCGGAGCGCGCGGGTGTTACGCCGTTCTCGGTTTGCGTGAGCGGGCGTTCGTATGTACCGGTGCGCGGGGCAGCGGAAAGCGAAGGGCTGCTGGCGACGGGGCGTCCCATCGGTGACGGCGCTGCCGGGCGCTGGTGCTGCGCCGCCGGGCGGCGTGCCTGCTCGCGCGCCAGTCGGTCACCCGCCACCGAGAGCGAACCGATGATCAGGATGCGGATGACCCACACCATCAGCGCCACGAAGATCGGCACAACCCGCGTCAGCGTATTGGCGGATATGACCGCAGTGCTGGCGACTTCGTGGTTAGCGATTGCCATCGAGACG
>JABLXM010000055.1 GCA_013177815.1 Anaerolineae bacterium
AAATTATCGCTCGAACGCGAATTTAGAAAGTTGGGGCTGACCAATACTGACCTGCTCCAATTGGCAAAAAGCCTGGATTTCCGTACGGTCGATGACTTATGGGTCGCACTCGGCTGTGGCGATATTTCGCTCGGCAGGATTATAAACGAATTACGCGACCCCACCCTGGAACCGATCCCCCTGGCAGCAGAGAAGAAGGAAAAGATCGTCGCCAGCAACGCCGTGATGGTAGTTGGACTCAAAGGAATATTAACGAATTTTGCCCGCTGCTGTAATCCTGCGGCTGGTGATGATATCGTTGGCTATATCACACGCGGTCGAGGAGCAACTATCCATCGACGGGATTGTCCCAACATGATGCGGACAGTAGAAAAAGAACGCATCGTCAAGGTATCATGGGGAGAACCTCACCAAACTTACCCATTGAGTATTGTTGTCAAAGCCTATGATCGCCAGGGTTTGATGAATGAGATTTCTGGTATCCTGGTAAATGAAGGCATCAATCTGGACGATATTCATCTTCAAGTCTCCCATAGCATTGCCATGATCACCCTGGATGTAGAAATCAGCGACATTGGTCAATTAAGCCGTGTACTAACCAAGATAGAGAATTTGCCCAATGTCATCGAGGCACAACGGGTACGCCCCGGATGATTTGAATGATATAATACCGCGCACTCAATTCTGGAGGATGATGGTTTTGAACGATCCAATATCCGTTGAGGATGCCCGAGCCAAAATACTTCTCAGTCTCATACCCCTATCAACTGAACGGGTAAACCTGGATGATGCTTACCAGCGTGTTCTGGCAAAGGATATCGTATCATCGTTCGATTTTCCAATTTATCGAACATCTAGCATGGACGGATATGCAGTCCGGCGTGTTGATATTCGAACAGCCAGCCATGATCATCCTGTGCAACTGGATGTGATTGAAGAAATTCCGGCTGGCATTCAACCCCAAAAAGAAATCCTTCCAGGGCAATGCGCCAGGATCATGACTGGAGCGCTTGTTCCCAATAGCGCCGATGCCGTTGTCCCGGTTGAGTGGACTGGCGCGGAAGTAATAACCGGGGATGATCTTGTTAATCAGGTTGATATCTATCAACCTGCGCCTGAAGGCGCCTTTATTCGCCCAACAGGTCAGGATATCAAAGCAGGTGAAACACTTGTCCAAACTGGCACAGCATTGGAGCCTCATCACCTAGCATTGCTTGCGACGGTTGGCACCAACGAGATAACCGCATATCGTGTACCCAGGGTAGCGATAATTTCTTCCGGCAGCGAACTGATCACACCCGGGCAACCATTGCAACCGGGAAAAATCTATAATGCGAATGCGTATGGCATCAAAGGCTTGGTCAACAAATATCATTGTGAGCCACTAGACCTGGGTATCGCAACGGATGATCCGGGCGAAATCTTGTCCTGTTTTGACCGTGCTGTTGCGTTCCAAGCAGATTTGATCATCAGTTCCGCTGGCGTCAGCGTTGGTGGCTTTGATTTCATCCGACCACTACTTGAACAACACGGAACGCTCGAATTTTGGCGGGTCAACATGCGCCCTGGCAAACCGCTGGCTTACGGGTCTTATCGTTCAATTCCCGTGGTCGGACTGCCTGGCAACCCCGTTTCTGCCTTCATCGATTTTTTAGTTTTTGTCGTCCCGGCGTTGGAACATCTCAAAGGGAATAAGGGGTATAAACGTGCATATCAGCGGGGCACCCTGACCGAAACAGTTGAGTCGGATGGCAGGGAGAGTTATTTCCGGGTTGTCTCATGGATAGACGATGGTCAGTTGAAATGCAAACTAACCGGACATCAAGGATCTGGAAATATATACTCTTTGGTGCAAGCAAATGCTTTACTGATTGTTCCATCTGGTGTAAAATCGCTGCCTGCAGGATCAAACGTCGAGCTCTGGATGCTCGAATAGGACCTTATGGGGAAGATCATTTCCGCATGATGAAACATCAATATATTATCAATCAGAAAGGAACTGTTATATGCCACGCATAAGATGTCATTATATGGATTGTGCGTTCCTGGATGATGGTTACTGCAGCGCGGCATCTGTCGAACTAGATCCAGACGCCGGTTGTATGACCTACTCACCAAATGCCGAAGCTATGGCTGATGATGACTGGGATGATGAGGAAGAATTGGATGAATGGGAAGACATAGAAGAAATGGATGACGACGAGGAAGATTCCTGGATGGATGATGAGTAACCTTAATCCATAGCGAACTCGATTCTGATCCTTTCAAGCCCTGCTTCTTATGAGGGCTTGTTTTTTATCTGGGTGAAAATGAACAAAGATTTGCGGCATAACTATATAGTCAATCTCATCGATGGCAGTTTTTACGGAATGGCTATCGGCTTTTTCTCTTTCACAACCGTTCTGCCGTTGTTTGTCGCGTCGCTTACCGATTCCGCATTTCTCATAGGTTTGGTTCCAGCCCTGCATACTACTGGTTGGTTACTCCCGCAACTCCTTTCCGTTTCCGCCATTCACAAGCAGACAAAATATAAAAATCTGTTATTACAGGCGACTCTTCATGAGAGACTTCCTGTCCTCTTTATGGGTCTGTTAGCATTCATGTATCCGGTCTTGGGAAGATCAACAACTCTGGTCCTGGTATTTATCATATTGGTATGGCAGTCGATCGGTGGTGGAATAGCCGCTAACCCTTGGCAATCAATGATTGCCAAGATCATACCGAATGACATGCGAGCCACCTTCCTCGGCATCCAATCATCCGGTGCCAACCTGCTCGGTAGTATTTCGGCGATCTTGGCAGGTGTATTGATCGAGCGTTTTCACGATATCAATTTGAAGGGTTTTGGAATTTCTTTCATTCTAAGCGCTGCTGCGATGGGAATTTCATATTTCTTCCTGGCGCTGACGCGTGAAGAACCCCACACACCCACACGGTCCACGGCATCAAAACGGGATCTAATTCATGCATCTTTCAGCATCTTAAAAAATGACCGGCGATTTTTCTGGTTCATTGTTTCGCGCACGATTTCACAATTTGGCATGATGTCATTTGCATTCCTTATTGTCTTCGGGGTCAAGCATCTGGATATGAGCGAGGCGACCGCGGGAGTGATGACCAGCATAATCCTCATCACTCAGATGGTCTCCGGCGTTGTCATGGGGCGCTTGGCAGATAAATTCAACCGAAAATTAGTTATGGCGCTTGGTCTTATTGCAACGGTTTTGAGTAGTTTCGTCGCTTGGCTGGCAGTTGATACAAGTTGGATGTATCCTGTTTTCATCCTGATGGGGTTTGGTAATGGTATATTCTGGACAATTGGCGTTGCCATGACAATGGATTTTGCTTCTGGACCAGAATTACCACTGTATATCGGCACTGCCAATACTTTCACCACACCGGGCGCGGTGCTGGCGCCTTTGTTGGGCGGCTGGTTGGCTGATTCGTTTGGATACCAGGCGACATTCCTGGCATCATGGATATGTGGCTTATTCGCATTGATTTTTCTGATATCATTCGTAAAAATACCAATGAAGAGGATATCTTGACCAAAATAGATGAAGTGATCAACAAATTCCCAAAGGATGTCCAGACAGTCATTCGAGATATTTGGGATTCGTTGCCGGCAAGCGACCGTAATTCATTGTTGAAGTCATTTACTGACCTGCCAACGGACAAAGCCTTATTACACAAATTATTCCAACTCGCCAGGATCACAACCGGCAAGAAACATTCAGTTGTCATCATTGGTCCGGCTAATGTTGGGAAGTCAACGCTCTATAACCAATTGATTCATTCGAAGGAAGACCGGGCGGATGTGGGTCCACTCCCTGGCACCACACAGGTAAACCAGGAAGCAGATGCAGGGCTGTTTGTCATCATCGATACGCCTGGTACAGATTCCGTTGGAAACGAGGGGGCAAACGAAAGGGAATTTGCCTTATCCGCTGCTGCCGCGAGTGATGTCGTCATTTTGATGTTCGAT
Source organism: Anaerolineae bacterium (assembly GCA_013177815.1). GTDB lineage: Bacteria > Chloroflexota > Anaerolineae > Anaerolineales > Anaerolineaceae > JABLXM01. The sequence goes on from JABLXM010000055.1 coordinate 3,986, forward strand.
GCCATCCAGGGCATCAAACAGACTGAATTGGAATTGTTCAATACCATTCGCGCATTAGACAAACCTTATTTGATCGCAGTCAATAAAATGGACTTGGTCAAGCAGCACCAGAACGCTGTAATAACGCATACTGCTGCGAACCTGCAAGTCGACCCGGATCAAATTATCCCTATATCCGCCAAAGATCCAAAAACGCTGACCCAATTATTGCTAGCGATTGTAACTATCGAACCACAATTAACTGTAGCTCTTGGGCAAGCATTGCCAGTTTTCCGTCGCTCTTTGGCATGGCGAACCACCGTTAATTCAGCGTCATTGGCAGCCGCAATCGCATTAACACCGTTACCGGTTTTGGATTTCGGTCCACTTGTCGTTACACAATCTTTGATGGTGCTTGCAATAGCACGCATTTACAATTATAAGATCGACCTTAAACGAGCACGCGAATTGATCGCTGCGTTTGGGGTAGGTATCTTAGGTCGCACCTTATTTGCTGAACTAAGCAAGCTGGGCGGCATTCCCGGATGGCTACTTTCTGCAGCTATCGCATCATCGGTGACGGCAGCCATGGGCTATGCCGTAACAGTTTGGTTCGAAAAAGGTGAAAAAGTTTCTAATGAAAGCTTCAATAAGATATCAAAAGGTATTACCAATTACCTACTTGGCACTTTAAAAAACCTGGGGAAAAAGAAACCTTCGAAGAAGTCCCTTCAGGAGTCTGTAGCCGAATCGTTGCTTGAGCTCAAAATTGAGGAAGTATCACCCCCCAACGACGGGGTTGAATCGCCAGATGAAAATTCCTAATTGATTTTTTCAAGTAGTGCAATTGCATGAAGCAACCGTACAAGCGCCTTGTCCTTCCCTACGATCTCCATAGTCTCGAACAATGGTGGACTGACTCGTTGTCCTGTTATGGCTACACGCAAAATACCGAATACCTGTTTATTGTTGTACGCCGACTGATCGACAAACTCTCGTAATAGCTGTTCCAATCCGTCCGCCGAAAAGTCATCTGTTTGTTGGAGCAATTCATGCACTTGTTTAACAATTACAGCGGTTTGGCTGGCATCCAAGTCTTTTCCTATCAAATCTGACGGCTCAAGGGTGACAGCATCCTGAAAGAAGAACCCAGCCATATCGACTGAATCGTCCAGTGTTACCATCCGTTCCCTGATGAGTGGCGCCACCTTTTCGAGAGTCTGTATATCCGGATTATATCCCGCCCGGGTAAGAAATGGTCCGATCCTTGAGACCAGGTCGTCTTGAGGCAATTGTCGAATATGCACACCGTTAAAGTGATCTAACTTTGAAAAATTGATTGCTGCAGGGGATGGATTAAGTTTTATTAGTGAAAATTTCTCCACCAAATCCTTCATGGAAAATATCTCAGTGTGGTCGTCGTAGCTCCACCCCATTAAAGCGATCCAATTGGTGACGGCTTCAGGCAGATAGCCAAGTGTATGAAAATCTTTCAAGAAAATACTGTGACCGTCTTTAATCAACTCTGCCGCATCGCGTTTGCTCAACTTACCGCTGCCGCTGGGCTTAAGAAAGACCGAGAGATGCACCCAAACCGGTTCTTGCCATCCAAATGCGCGGTGGATCAACCCATGCAGCGGGAATGTCGGCAGCCACTCGGCGCCACGTAAAACATGTGTGATCTTCATTAGGTGGTCAACAACCGCTGCCGCCAGGTGATAGAGGGCGAAACCATCTGATTTGATCAATATGAAATCATCGATAGTCTCATTTTCGACTGTGATATTCCCCCGTAATAGGTCCGTGACCGTGGTTTGCCCTTCATCTGGCGATCTGAACCGTATCACATGTCGCTCGCCGCTTTCCACCCGTCTCAGGGCGTCCTCAGGACCAATGTGCCGGCAGGCGCCATCATATCTTGTAGATTGCTTATTGGCTTGCTGTTCCCGCCGAACCGATTCCAATCGCTCGGGAGTGCAGAAACAATAATAAGCATGACCGAGGTCAACCAGTTTACGGGCATAATCCAGGTAGATTGCTTTGCGTTCTGATTGCCGATAAGGACCATATAGACCGCCCTTATCTGGACCTTCATCCCATTCCAGCCCAAGCCAACGCAAACTGTCATAGATCTCTTGCTCAGCGCCTTCCACATATCGTTTTCGGTCGGTATCCTCAATTCGTAGAATGAATTGCCCCCCTGTTTGTGCTGCAAGCAGATAATTGTATAGTGCTGTTCTCCCGCCGCCCAGATGCAGCCTGCCAGTGGGTGATGGCGCAAATCGTACTCGGACTGGATCCATCTTTGCTTCTCCTCGAACCATCATGCCTTGTCGGGCGTCTTTCTTCGGGCTGCCACACTTTCCACAAAGCCAATGCCCAGAACCAATGATAATAACGATGATCCACCGTAACTGATGAATGGCAATGTCAACCCGGTAACCGGGATGACGTTCAGATTGACGCCAATATTCACAATAGTTTGGAAGAACAGCAAAACACCAAAACCATAAGCTATCAAAGCGCCGTAATGATCGGCTGCATTCTTGGCAATTTGAAAACATCGAATAATGGTCAACACCAATAAACCAATGATCAATGATGTGCCGATAAAACCAAATTCAGCCGCCATGGCGGAAAAAATAAAATCTGTATGGCGCACTTTCAGATATCTCAACTGAACTTGTGTGCCTTGCCCATATCCCTGTCCAAACCATCCGCCGGATCCAATTGTGATCAAAGCCTGCTCAACATTATAAGTATCACCGTGTCTGGCATTTGGATCCGGAAACATGAAGTTCACAACCCGTTGGATTTGATATTCTTCAATGAACGGGATCTGAACACCCAATGAAATAAGTAACAGAAAAAGCATGATACCGAGAATGCCGATAATAACCAACATCACTAAGTATTTAATCGGCAAACCGCTGATCCACATCATTGAAAACCAGATGACAATTAACACGATCGAAGTCGATAGATTTGGTTGTAACATGATCCAGACCACCACGCCAAAAGTCATTAAGAATCCTTGCAGGATCCAGCGCATATCTTTGACTTGGTCTCGGGTCCTGGCATAAAAATCTGCCAGGACGAGAATCATGATGATCTTTGCCAATTCCGATGGCTGCACAAAGAATAACCCCAAATCCAACCGTCTGGCAGAGCCAAACTGGACTTCGCCAATAATAAAAATTACCAGGAGGAAAAGGATCGTCCCGATATACATCACCCGGGAAAGGGATGCCCAATAGTGATAATCGATCAAAGACACAACCAGAATCACACCCATCCCAAGAGCGACAAATGTTGCTTGTCGGTTCACCGATCCTTCCAACTCGGCATTACCGGCAATGGCTGAACGGACCATGACGATTCCAAAGATGGAAAGGATCAAAACCAATCCCAATAGCCAAAAATCATAATGGCGCCAGAATTCTCTCTTGAACATGGTTTCCTGAGTTATCGGGTCCTGCTATGCGACTTGGATCTAATCGGTATATCGGCTACCAGGCGATTCTCGCGTCCATCCTGATTCATGCTGATTCGTACAGCATCCTGGTCGATAACGACATATCGGGAAATGACTTCTATTATTTCGTTCTTCATTGACTCAAGTTCTACCTGGGTGATATCCATTCGGTCATGAATTAAGACAAGTTTCAGGCGCTCTTTAGCCGCTTCGGCGCTCTTGGGTTTTCGACTGGTCAATTTATCCACCCAGCTACTCATGACTAATCCCCCCCAGTCCGCAGCATTCTGGAAAGTCGATCGAACAAACCACTCTTGTCATCCATGTTAACAAATGGCACATCTTCACCATTCATGCGCCGCGCAATATTTGAAAAAGCAATCCCAGCTTTGGAATGACTATCAAGAACAACCGGCTGTCCCCGGTTGGTGCTGACAGTTACGGCTTCATCTTCCGGAACGATGCCAATCAATTCAACCGCCAACAATTCCAATACATCCGGCACATCCAGCATGTCACCACGCTTGACGAGATTCTGGTTCACCCGGTTCAGGATGATCTTGGCTGGACCTTTTTCCTCTGCTTCAATCAATCCGATTATGCGGTCGGCATCTCTGACCGCCGATACTTCAGGATTGGTGACAACCAGCACTGAATCTGCCGCAGCAATAGCATTGCGGAAACCACGCTCGATGCCAGCAGGTGAATCAATCAATATCCAGTCCATCTCCTCCCGCAGTTCATCGCACAAACGTACCATGTCGCTTGGGCTTACAGCGGATTTATCCCGCGTCTGCGCGGCAGGAATCAGATACAATTCTGGCATCCGCTTGTCACGGATCATTGCCTGCCGCAAACGGCACCTACCCTCAATTACATCGACCAGATCGTATACGATCCTGTTTTCTAATCCAAGGACGACATCCAGGTTTCGCAGACCAATATCACCATCGATACAAACGACTTTTTTGCCCATTCCCGCCAGGGCAACTGCCAGGTTTGCGGTTGTGGTGGTCTTTCCGACGCCCCCTTTTCCGGAGGTGATTGTTGATACGCTCGCGCTCATTTGCCTCTCACATGGCTTGAATTCCAGACCTCAACGACGACCTTGCCATCCTTGATCCTGGCGATCTCAGGTTGGACTTTGCCTCGTTTCTCTGGTGACACTGCAACCACATCGGTGATTCTTAGTTGCGATGGATTCATATCCATTGCGCAAATAATCGCATGCTCATTTCCTTCCACGCCGGCATGCACGACGCCTCGAATTTTGCCCCAAACGACGATATTACCAGCAGCTATGACCTCAGCACCCGGGTTGATATCACCGACGATAGTGACATGCCCTCGAAAATTAATCACAACCCCAGATCGCAACGTTCTTTCAACTAAAATGGCATCTTCCCCAACCGGGGTGGATTTTTCCTTGCGGTCAAGAACACTGCTTTCCTTTTTTGAAATCTTGGTTGCCATGCCTAATAATTTTGTGGCATTCTCGGTGATTGGCGAATTGCTCAGCACCGCCCACAACATGACACCATGATCGGATAATCTATCCCGCAGGGTCGACAGCTCCGAGGCGTGAACAGCATGTTCGCCAACATCGATGGTTAACTTGGCGCCCTGAAAGAACCCCGCGCGCGCTTTGATATGCTCGATGAGTCCGAAGCTGAGTTCCGACCAATCACCTTCGCCTAGGGTTGCCAGTAACCCATCCTTGATGCCCTTGATCTGCATCTCTCCCATTTGGGTTATGTCCATAAGCTGCCTGAATTATTCATTGTGTTATTATATCAGCCAGGATTGTTATTGCCCCAACCCTGTCCCGGTAGTCGAGTCGATTGCTTTCAGTTCGAAATACGCATCCAACACCTGCCGAACGATGGGAGCGGCGACGGATGCTCCCTCGCCGCCGTTATAGACGAATGCGACTACCGCGATCTCAGGATCATCATATGGGGCATAGCCCACATACCAGGAATGTGTTGGCCAACTACCAGGCTGGCAGAGATTTTTTGACTGCGCAACATTGTCACAATATTCAGCCGTACCCGTTTTACCCGCAGACGGGATGGTCTCCGTCTCGAAAGGTGTATCAGCAGTTCCGCCAGGTTCCACCACCATTCGCATCCCTTGTTTTGCCAGCTCAACCACCCAGGGCTCAACCGTTTTCTTTTGATCGGTCGCAAAGTTATTTTCGTCGAAGATCGTGATCACTGGGTCAGTTGTGATATCCCATTTCAATTCTGGGGTGAATGGTTGTATGACATTTCCTTCCGAATCCACGATCTCACGAATGAGCGTCGGTTTCATGTATTTACCGTCATTTGCCAGCGTTGCAAAAGACATTAATACCTGAAGGGGAGTGGAAAGCACATATCCCTGCCCCATCGCAGCGATATACGTATCGCCTGTCGCCCAATTCTCGCCTACGTTTCGGCGCTTCCAATCCGGATCGGGCATTAAGCCGTCTGCTTCTCCCGGCAGTTCGATCCCGGTGATTTCGCCATAACTAAGGGCTTTAGCGTACTCCGCCATACGCCAGATTCCCAACCCAACCGGCACTTCGTCTTCATAACCTCCGCTGACCTTGTAAAAGTATACGTCACAGGAGTACGCAACACCATGTAAGAAATCAACATAACCATGCCCGGCATCAAGCCAGCAAACATAATCCCGCGGTGTACCCGGATCATTTGGGGAGAATTTCTGCTCGATCGTAATTTTACCTGGGTCGAACACCTTGAATTCAGGTGTTACAACTCTTTCATTCAACACCCCAATCGCTGTCGCCATCTTGAACACTGACCCGGGTGGGTGTTCTGCGGAGATCGCATGGTTAAATAGCGGTCTGTTTGGATCATTGGAAAGTTGTTCATAATAATACGCTGGGATAATGCGTGCCATACGGTTGTTTTCAAACGTTGGGTAAGAAACCAACGCCAGAATCTCCCCGGTTTTGGGGTTGATAGCAATCACCACACCATTCGACGATCGGATAGTGTTGAAGTAAATATTCCAATAATCGATCTCAGCGATCAATGCTGCCTTCGCAGCACTCTGAAGACGTGTGTCGATGGTCAACCGGATATTATTACCGGGAATAGGGTCTATCGGGGGCGCCAGATCCCGAATCTCCTGCCCCGCAACATCTACTTCGATAGTTCGTTCGCCATTTACTCCGCTTAAAGTGTCCTGCATGGACGCCTCTACGCCTGCATAGCCAACTTTATCGACCCCCGGCACAAAACCTAGTTCTACATATTCCTCTTGGCGCGAAGCTGGAATCGGCCCCAAGAAACCGATCACCTCCGCGGTGAGTTCCCCGGTAGGATACTCTCTTACTGGTTCAATCTCAATGTCAACCGCAGCCCAGTCTGCATTCATTTCTTGAACGATCATCGCAATCTCACGGTCAACATTACATGCCACACGTACGGGGTCATACGGCGCATTCGTATCACCAATAAACACTATTTGTGATATACCAAGGTCTGTTTCGCAAGGCTTGAACAACCGCACGGTTTCATCGTTGATCTCCCCCAGGCTCGCCGGAACACCCACGATTAGAGAAAGTTGGCGGTAAATCTCTTGTGTTGCTCCTTCATCAGCAGGCAGGTAAGCGGGTGTGATGGTTACATTGTAGGAGGGCACATTCCGCGCCAAGATGAACCCATTTCGGTCTTGGATGATTCCTCTCTGCGTCTGTACTTTGACAATGGTTGTTCGGTTCTCTTCAGCCTGGTCAAGGTAATCTTGACCTTGCACGATTTGAAGTGTGAACAAACGGAATAAATAATACAGAAAGATCAACCCCATCAATCCATAGACCGTCCACAAACGCCAGGAAGGGAAATTTTCAGATGGCAATACTTTTTCACTCATGGATAATCCTCTTGCTGATACATCAGTTTGGCTAAGTCCCTGACGACCAGATATACCGGTAAAGACAAAAAAACATTCAATAATGTGCTGGGCAACGTAATTTGGCTTTGAACGACATCAATGGGTAAAAATGTGCCGCCAATTGCTAACGCAATCAAACAAATGATGTGTTGGAGTAATGTCGCAACGATTGTCATAGCGATCATCATCAGGATGGGTGTTTGCCAGATTCTGCGTCGAATTATTAATGCGATCATCAAAATGATCGCGTATGGCAGTGCAACAGCAATGACCGGTATCGCCGTGATCATGCTGGAAAATAGTGCCCCAATACCCGCCCACCACCATGGATCGGTCACCTTTTCCTGCAATGACCATGCGACGATAAAGAGCATAATGATATCCGATGTCCCATGGATGATACTTATCCGGCTGAATACTGTGGTTTGAAGCATAGCCAGCAAGGCAAAGAGCGGGATTCCAATTAGAATACGCATTGCTCAAGGTCTTGGAGTGGGAACTAATGGGCTGAAATCGACCGGATTAAAATTAGTGATAACCAATACAGCTTTGATCTTGGTAAAATCCACCGCGGGCTGGATGGTAGCAGTCTGAAACAGTTCGTTTTCCAATTTACGAATGGTGACCACCTGCCCGATGACAACATCTTGGGGATAGTTACCACCTAATCCGGATGTCAGAACGATTTCTCCAATCTCAAGACCTATATCCTGATCCACCATTGAAAGTTCCAGGTCACCAGTTACGGAACCAGATAAAATCGCATCGACGCCGGCGTTCTTCAACCGCGCATTTACAGTGGATGAAGCATCTGTTATCAACTGGATGCGTGCGGCATTGGCTGTCACTGCATCCACTCGCCCAACCAAACCCAGTTGGGTCACAACCGGCATGCCATGCCGCAAGCCTTCATCCGAGCCACGATCAATGATAATATATTGGAGAAACGGATTAGGGTCGATCGCGATCACGCTTGCAGCAACATAAACATTCTCTGGTCGGGCGCGGGCAAAATCCAACAGGGCATAGAGCACGTCCGTATCGGTTAGCTGCTGCTGCAAGTCGATTACCTGGGTCTGAAGGCTGGCAACCTCTTCTTCCAGTTGCGCGTTGCGAGATCTCAAGCTGGCAACATCCCGCGGTACGGTCAAGAATTCATAGATAATTTGGTAACGGGCAAAGAACCAACTCTGAATATCAACAAACGGCGATGTCGCTGCCCCAAAGAGTGTGCCCAAATACCCACTTAATGCCAATGCAATGACTCCAATCACAACGATGCCAATGATAATGGGTTGAATATTACGGGTATTTGAACGGTTCATGACAATGTATTCAATTGGATTATAAAAGACCGAACCTACCCTCTGTTGCCTGAACGTTCCAAGCCAACCAGGTATGGATCATATCGTTCTAAATCCTCAAGTACCATGCCAGCCCCCCGGGCAACACATGTCATTGGATCTTCTGCAACCCAAACGCGTAAATTCAAATCGTCTGACAATCGTTCCACCAAACCCAATAACTGCGAACCGCCTCCAGCCAGGCATATACCTGACTCAATTAGGTCAGATAAGATCTCCGGTGGCGCCTCATCAAGTGCATCCCGTATCGTATCGATGATAACATGAACCGAACCGCTGATCGCCTCGCGCACCTCAACTGAAGAGATCTCAATTGCTTCTGGTAGTCCGGTTACCAGGTTGCGCCCTCTGATCATATAAGTTTTTTCAACCGGTAATGGGTACGCGGAACCAATGATGATCTTGACTTGTTCCGCCATGCGTTCACCGATGAACAAGTTATATTTATTACGGATATAACTAATGATGTCCTGGTCCATTTCATCACCAGCTACCCGCAATGATCGTGACACAACAATCCCACCCATAGACAGTATGGCAACCTCTGTCGTACCACCGCCGATATCCGTTATCATGCTTCCACGCACCTCAGAGATCGGCAAGCCTGCCCCCAGTGCTGCCGCTCGAGGTTCTTCAATCAAGTAAGTCTCCCTCGCACCCGCAGCCATCGAGGCGTCATAGACAGCTCGCTTCTCCACCTCGGTAGCACCGGATGGAATCCCAACCACAACCCTTGGTCTTGGCATTGGAACGATGGATTGCTGGTGTGCTTTACCGATAAAATATCCAAGCATAGCCTGGGTGATCTCAAATTCGGAGATCACACCATCCCGCAAGGGTCTTACCGCGATCACATTGGCAGGAGTTCTCCCGACCATTTCTTTTGCTGCTGCACCAATTGCCAGGGGTTTTCGTGATTTCTTTTCTATGGCTACCCACGAAGGTTCATTGATGACGATTCCTTTTCCTCTAACATTGACTAGGGTGTTGGCAGTTCCCAGATCAATTCCAATGTCCAAGGAAAACAATCCCATCAACCAATTAAGTGGATTGATTGCCAAAAAGCACTCCTTCGTGCAAAAGTTTTAATATATATGTGATTAAAAATTATACCATAGGGACATATTCATCATTTTCATCATTAATCATACACTCATTCAGGCACTAGATGCCTGTTTTGGAACATCATTCCTGAAGCGGAACACCCCCATGATACCAATGATGACCAGAAGCGCCCCACCAACGGTGTAAATCGTTATACCTTCTCCCAGGATCATCCAACCTAAGACCACCGCGATGATTGGATTCACGTAAGCATAGGTCATCACGATATTCGTCGGCAGCAATTCCAACGCCTTGATAAAAGATGAGTACGCAATGATCGACCCAAAAACAACCAGATACGCCCAGGCAACCCACGCCTCGAAGATGGGAGCAGGAATTGGTTCGCCCTTGATGCCCGCTGCAGTAAATAGGAGGATTCCGCCAAAGAGTTGCTGATACCCAGAATTGACCATCAGATCCAGATCCATGCGTTTGCGGGACTGCATGACCGAACCGGTACCCCAACTGATCGCAGCGATGATCAATAGTCCAACCGATATCAAATCTGCGGACACTCCAGAATTAAGCGTAGGCAGCGAAAGCACAAAAATACCGAAAAATCCCATCAGCAGTGAAAGTAACAGCAGGGTCGTTGGTCGGCGTCTGTCGATGACTGCATCCAATATGGTTGTCCAAATAGGAACGGCGCCAATGAATAAGGCAGCCAAACCAGAAGGAACACGCTGCTCGCCAAGAGATACCAACCCATTGCCACCTAACCAGAAAAGTACGCCATATAAAAACAAGCGAAGAAATTCTTGGCGTGTCAAACGAATTCTTTTCTTCTTGATGGCGGCATATCCAAGCATTAGTAACCCCGCTGTGAATACCCGCATGCCTGCCAGCATGAATGGCTCAAATCCGGATCCATCTCGCACACCTACGCGAATCGCAAGGTATGTGCTCCCCCAAATAAGATATACGACGAAAAGATTTATCAATCCTGTAGCAGATAAATTAGCGCTATCTTTAGTTGTCATACGATCCTGTGAAAAATGATATAAAAAAACTCCCTCCCACATGCGAGAGGGAATGCTTGCTCTCATCTGGGGTGGCTGATGGGGCTCGAACCCACAACTTCTTGATCCACAGTCAAGCGCTCTGCCATTGAGCTACAGCCACCATTAGAGTTCGGATTCTATCATACTCAAGATTCTTGGGCAAGTATTCGTTTTATCTCACTAGCCGCTGCTATCTTGTCGATCATCGTCTGGGTTGAGAGTTCCAAATCTTTGATCGCAAACTGACCCTTGGCGATCTCTTCTGGTCCCATGATGATCACATATCGCACGCCGGATTTATCCGCAAACCGCAATTGTTTCTGGAGCTTGACAGCCTCGGGATAGCATAATACTCTGATGCCCGCCGCTCTTAATTGGTTGCTGAATCTAATCGATTCCCTTTGGCAATTTTTATCGAAAATCGTAACGAGTACTGTATCCGAATTGGGTCTTACGTTCGGCAGCAAATTATGCGATTCGAGCACGATCATGGTCATGACATCACCCATTGCAAACCCCACCCCCGCAAGTGGCTCGCCGCCAACATCTGCCACCAGATTATCATAGTGACCTCCCCCCAGCACGGATCGACCGCCCGTGCGTTCCATCCCTTCAAAAACAACGCCGGTATAATAATCCAGACCGCGAACGATTCTTGGGTCAAATTCCACCCAATCCCTGTAATTTTCAATTTCAAGTATCTCGAATATTTCCACGAGGTTGGGCGATTGCTGCCATAACATTTTGTCGTGGAGAATATCCAATAGTCCACCGATTTGTGATTGACTGAGACCAAGCTGGATACCATATTGGCGCCAGGCATCCTCGGGTAATTTATTCACACGGTCGATGAGGCGGAAGACATCCCTTTTCTGTTCAGGGGGAACTTCGATGCGCCGCATCTCCGATTCCATTAACCCCCGGTCATTTACCCTGATACAGACCTGGCTTGGTGTCAATCCAACCGCCTCGAAAAACGCCGCACATATGGATATCAACTCCGCATCACTGGCGGGCGAGTTGGAGCCAATCAGATCGATATTCCACTGGAAGAGCTCACGCGTTCTACCCTTCTGTGGTCGCTCATATCGCCAAAAAGGTCCATAGGACCACCATCTCAGCGGATAATTCAACTCAGTCTGCTTTTGAGCCACCATCCGTGCCAGGCTGGGCGTCAATTCCGGGCGTAGTGTGATCAAATCCCCACCACGATCTGGGAATACGAACGCCTGTTCCTTGACGAGTTCTTCGCCTGATTTTGCTGCGTAAAGATCAATCCGTTCGATGAATGGTGCTTCATATTCCTGATAGCCATACAGTTCGGATATCGATTGTATCTTTTGATACAACCACTTCCTCACCTGCATTAATTCCGGGTAAAAATCTCGAGTACCTTTGACCGCTGGGATCGTGACTTTCATAACTAACCTCGATAATCCATCATGATAAAATCTTTAGACAATTATTATATTGGATAATCTTTGAATAACCCCATATAATAAATTATATCCACGTGCCATTCAAAACAGGGTGAGCCAAAAGGTTAGCATGAAGGTCGCAGAACTCATTTCGATCGTAAATGGAAAGTTACTTAGTAATGGTGCGTCAGAACTCGATCGCGAGATTAAAGGCGCTTTTTGCGCGGATCTGATGAGCGATGTTCTCGCTAGCATACAACCCGAAGCCGTTCTACTCACCGGATTATGCAATCCCCAAGTTATCCGTACAGCTCAGGTAGCAGATGTTGCCGCCGTCGTGCTCGTACGTGGGAAATTGCCTCCATCGGATACTATCACTTTAGCAAATCAAGAAAAAATTCCTTTGATCTCATCTCCCTTCGGAATGTACGAATTATCTGGCAGGCTGTTCGTTGCCAGCCTTCCCAGCCTGGAAGGAAGAATTATCGATGGGCAATGTGAGTGCTAGTGGATCAAAACGGAGTTCCTTCTAAGAAAAAAGTAAATAAAAAAAGCGTTCTGATTGACGACCGGGTCGCGGAAGAAATCACCAGGGTCGAGGAATTATCCTACGAGATCAAGATCGGCGAGGTCACAACGCACAACCTGATCTCGGTTTCTCCACACGAAACAATGATCCAAGTGGTTGAACTTTTTCGCCACAAACGCATCTCCGGCGCTCCGGTCATCGATGACGATCATCTGGTCGGCATCATCAGCATGGAAGACCTGATTCGCTGCTTATTGAAATCAGACACTAATTCAGAGGTCAAGAAATACATGACCTCTCCGCCTACCGTGGTCAAGGCAAGTGATCCGGTTGTCGAAGCGCTGAAGGTGTTTGTTAATACCCATTTCGGTCGTTTGCCTGTATTGGATGATGAGGGAAATTTGTACGGCATCCTGACCAAAGGGGATATTACGATGGGATTACTTCGGGCGTTGCAGCGTGATTATCAAATAGAGGAACTGCGCCGATACCGCGCCAGCCACCTGTTTGAAGATATAGAATCGGATCGTTCATCCCTCATCTTACGATACCAGATCAAGCCGCACGACTTTACTAACGGTGGTGCTGCCTCTTCTAACATAAAACGGGCGTTGATACGCCTGGGCGCAGCTCCTATGATCGCACGCCGGGTCGGCATCGCTGTGTATGAGGCTGAGATGAATCTGATCATTCACACCACAAATGGGGGTGTGATTCGCGTTGAAATTGAACCGCACCGTATCTCCATCGACGCGACAGATGATGGTCCTGGGATTGAGGATGTTCAGCAAGCTATGAAACCTGGTTATTCTACCGCCACTGAGGAAATTCGCGAATTGGGATTTGGCGCTGGAATGGGTCTGGTCAATATCTCTCGCTGTGTCGACAATATGATATTGGAATCTACACCAGGAAAAGGCTCCCGAATGCGAATGAAAATATACCTGAATGAAGATTCAGTTGGAGAAGCATCCCAGTCCAAATGAGAAGAGGGTTGAAATGACACTTGATGAGATCATCAAAGAATTGGATCTGACGATATTGACTTCAGGTGAAGAGCTTCGTCAAATTACGCCCACCCACGGCTATGTATCGGATCTGTTAAGTTGCGTAATGACCGGCGCAGGCAAAGGATCGATTTGGGTGACATTGCAATCACATGTCAATATCGTTGCCGTCGCCGCATTATTGGAATTGACTGCAATTATCATAACCGAAGGCGCCACCCCCGATGAAGCTACGATTACCAAAGCCAATCACGAAGGGGTTCTAATACTGGCGACCCCAAAGAGATCCTTCGAGATCGTTGGTCGCCTTTGGGAATTCGGCTTACGGGCTGCGAATTGACTTGCGATGGGATCATCCCTGAGGCAAATTCGGGCTGACCTGCATGTTCACACCGTTCTATCACCCTGCGCATCGGTTGAGATGATACCACCACTGATCGTGCAGAAAGCAGTTGAACTAGGCATTGGCTGGATTGCCATAACCGACCACAACGCTTCTGCTAACATTGAAGCTGTCATAAAAGCGGCTGAGATATATGATCTGGCTGTTACACCCGGGATCGAATTGCAAACACGCGAGGATGTACACGCCCTGGCATTGTTCGATACGCTTCATCAAGTCAGGCAATTACAGACGATCATTGATGACCACCTTCCTGATATCGCCAACAACATTGATTTCTTCGGCGAGCAATTCATTGTCGATGAAACGGGCGATTTCATCGCCCGAGAGGAACGATTGCTGATCTCATCCCTGGACCTGGGTTTTTCAGAACTCTCTAACCTCGTAAATGAATTAAATGGTTTATTCATTCCCGCCCACGTCAATCGCAAAGCATTTGGCTTGTTGGAAATCCTCGGATTCATTCCATCCGGTGATGTCATTGATGCCCTGGAGATCACCCGCCACCTCACGCCACAACAAGCTATCGAGAAATTCCCAACGCTCCAGGACTTCCCAATCATTCAAAATGGCGATGTACATAACCTGGAGGATTTTTTGGGTAGCACGCAATACTTGGTCAAGTCACCAACGACAGATGAATTACGTCTGGCACTCTTTCAAGAAGATGGCAGAACATACCGTATCAACCGACTCTGATAATTAATCAGGGGGCAAAGCTTCACACCTGCATTTTCTGATAAAGACATTGTTCTAATAAAAGTAATGACATTTGATATTTGACCATTTCGAATTAGCGGGAGTAGACTTATGGATGGTTAAAGGCAATTTTGCCTATTTAACCACGATTTATCTGATTATTGGAGTCACCGATGGCTGTTTCGATAACGGGTCAAGGGTTTATTGACCCAACACAGGAACCAATGCAGAAAGAAATAATCGACGATATCCTGGCAAGGAATGCTACCCTTCCAGGTGGATTGATGGTGATCCTTAATGAGTTACAAAACGAGATTGGCTATGTCTCTGCGACGATGCAGCAATATGTTGCAACTAAATTACGAATTCCGATCAGTAAAGTCCACGGAGTCGTTTCATTTTATTCATTCTTTACGACCACCCCACGCGGTCGCCATATTCTTAAATTCTGCATGGGGACAGCGTGCTATGTTGGCGGCGCTCCGCAATTGATCGAAAAAGCAAGGCAGGTGCTCGGTATCGACCCGGGTGAAACCACCCCTGATGGCGCCGTCACCATCGAGTTGTGCCGCTGTGACGGTGCATGCAGCCAGGCGCCCGGTAGTGACTGTCGACGATGATGTCATTGGTTACTTACGACCCAATAAATTCCCGCAAGTTGTAAAGCGGATCGAGACATTGGATGGCAATGAAATGGGGTCTGGTTGAGAGAGTTGGCATTACATATCACAGACCTGGTCGAGAATAGCATTGCGGCGAAAAGCCAGAATATTCACATCGTTATCCGCGAAGACAACACAGCCAATCACTTGCGGTTGTTGGTCAGTGACGACGGGTCCGGTATGACAGAAGAAGTACTTGAAAGGATTACGGACCCTTTTTATACCAGTCGTACCACCCGTAAGGTTGGCTTGGGTATCCCGTTGTTGAAAGCGGCAGCAGAGGCATGCAACGGTTTTCTAACGGTTGAATCCTCGCCCGGGAAAGGAACTAAGGTGTCGGTTGAATTTCAACAAGACCATATCGATCGAATGCCCTTAGGAGATATTGCTACCACGATCCGCAATCTGATCGTTTGCTCGCCAGAAGTTCACTTCAAGTTCGAGTATTCCGTGGACGACCGTCAATTTATTTTCGACAATCAACCCATTCTTCAAGAACTTGATGGCGTTTCATTAACCGAACCGGCAGTTCTCGCCTACCTCAAGACAGTGATAAATAATGGCATCGCAGAAGTTCAAACCGGTAATAACTAATGCAGTAATGGAGATGACAAATGGATAAGATCAAATCTTTAGAAGATCTCAAACGGATCCGTGAAGAGGCGCTCAAACAAAAAAGCGCCAAATCAACCGCCGGGCAGATCCAAATCATTGTTGGAATGGGCACAGTCGGCATTGCTGCCGGCGCTCGCGAAACGATGAAGGCAATCCTGGATTTTATAGAGAAAGAAAAATTAACGGATATCGTCGTCCGCCAAACCGGTTACGCCAAATGGGATTCATTCGAACCTATTGTCCAGGTCGTAATTGGCGATCAACCCATGGTGACGTATGGCAAAGTCAATTCTGATGCTGTGACCAGGATCATGGAAAGCCATGTCGTTGGCGGGAAAATTGTCGACGATCTTGTGATCGAAGATTAAGGGAAGGCAAATTACTCCAAGTATTTCTAGAATATTACGATATGGGTTAAGGATTGGTTTATGAAGTTTTTTCGGTCACACGTATTAGTCTCAGTCGACCCCAAAAGCCTTGAGCGCGGAGCGCATGAGGTTATTGATGCGCTGAACGATGAACTGTATTCCCAAGGTTTGATCGACGAAGTACAGGTCCTTGAAACTTCTCGGATTGGCGACCCGCTCCGATATGGACCGGATATGATGGTTTATCCTGAAGGTGTGCACTATACCAACCTGTCGATTGATGATGTGCCATTCCTGGTGCAAGAGCACTTTCTTAAAGGGCGAATTGTCGAAAAGTTCCTTGAGAAAGAAGAAAAAGTTCAAGACGAAGAATTAGGCACGCCAACGCCCAAAGAGTTGCGCATTGTATTACGGAATTGTGGAAAAATAGATCCAAACAACATCGAAGATTATATTTCTGAAGAGGGTTATCTGGCTTTAGGGAAGATCCTGGCAGATTACACCCCCGAAGAAGTCGTTCAAGTTATCCTTGATTCTGGATTAAGAGGCAGGGGCGGTGCGGGATTTCCAACTGGGAAGAAATGGCAATTTGCCCGCGTATCCCAAACCAAAACAAAATATGTGATTTGCAATGCTGATGAAGGCGATCCGGGCGCTTTCATGAATCGCCGCATCTTGGAGTCAGACCCGCACTCAGTTGTTGAAGGGATGATCATTGCCGGCTACGCCATTGGCGCCTCCATGGGATATATCTATTGCCGCGCAGAATATCCGCTGGCAGTGAAAACAATGAACATTGCCATCCAGCAAGCCCGCGAACTGGGACTGTTGGGGAAGAATATCTTGGGCAGTTCATTCTCATTCGACTTGGAAGTCAGAATGGGCGCCGGAGCCTTTGTATGTGGTGAAGAGACCGCGCTAATGGCATCCATTGAAGGTAGTCGCGGTGAACCGCGACCACGTCCCCCCTTCCCTGCCGTCAAAGGATTATGGGGACAACCTTCGAATATTAACAATGTCGAAACATACGCAACGGTCCCGATAATTGTCCTCAAGGGCGCAAAATGGTACGCCTCGATTGGGACTGAAAAAAGTAAAGGTACAAAGACCTTCGCCCTGGCGGGTGATGTGGTGAACACCGGTCTGATCGAAGTTCCGTTCGGAACCACATTACGCGAGATTGTTTACGATGTCGGTGGTGGGATCAAGGACGGCAAACAGCTCAAAGCGGTCCAGACAGGTGGACCGATGGGGGGATGCATCCCAACCGAATATATCGACACGCCGGTTGATTATGAAACGCTGAGTGAACTGGGTTCGATCATGGGATCAGGTGGGATCATTATCATGGATGAAGATACCTGTATGGTCGATATTGCCCGCTTCTTCATGGAATTCACCCAGGATGAAAGCTGTGGAAAATGTGTCCCCTGTCGTATTGGCACCCGGCGTATTTTGGAGATTCTCACCCGCATATGTGATGGGAATGGTCGGGATGGCGATATCGAGACCCTGGAATTCCTTAGCCAGCAGATCAAAGCAGATAGTCTTTGCGGGCTCGGACAGGGTGCCCCCAATCCGGTTGAAACAACGTTGAAGTATTTCCGTGATGAATACGTGGCACATATTTACGATAAGAAATGCCCGGCGAAGGTTTGCAAGGGATTGATCACTTTTTCAATTCTTGATGGTCCATGCACGGGTTGTACTGTTTGCGCGCGTAATTGTCCAGTTAACGCCATCAGCGGTGAGCGCAGGCAAACCCATGCCATTGATCCCGATATCTGCATCCGCTGCGGCATCTGCGCTCAAGTGTGTAACTTCAATGCAATTTCGATCAACTAGTTTTCGGACTTGGTTATAGAGGAGAGTGCTCAAATGGAAAAAGACAAGATCGAGCAGGCGGTTCAATCAGCGGTCGATCGCTATGATGCAAACCGCGCGGAGCTAATCCCCATTCTGAACGATATCAATCGGAGCTTGGGGTATCTGCCGCGAGAAGCATTGGCTGAAGTTGGGCAGCGCCTGAAAACTCCCCCCAGCAAAGTGATGTCTGTTGCCACTTTCTACAGGATGCTCTCGGTGGAGAAGATGGGGCGGCATGTTATCCAGTTTTGCGAAAGTGCACCATGTCACGTAGTCGGTGGCAAAGCGGTGTGGGATAGCCTCCGCGAAACGCTTGAAATTGAAGCCGGCGAGACAACACCCGACGGAAAATGGACCCTGACCACGGTTAGTTGCCTGGGTATATGTGGCGTTGGTCCGGTCATGGTGATTGATGACGAAGTCTTCGGTAGCCTAACGCCCGATCAAATTCCGGGTATTTTGTCCAAGTTCAACTGAGGAGGTAATAATGAACTATCGTTCAATGGTGCTAATATCATCCGATCCGGGCAGCATGGCTGCCGGTGCCTCCGAAGTATATAAAAGGTTCGCTGATGAACTAATTGCGTTCGACCTTGCGAGCGAGGTCTCGATCAGCATGTTGGGTGATATCGGCAGGCACAGTGCCGTACCAATGGTTATCATCTACCCGGAAGCGGTCATCTACGGTCCCATAAAGCCTGATGATGTGCACCACATTGTTGAAGAGCACCTATATAAGGGCAGGATTGTAGCCGAACTCCAGGCTCCTACCCACGAACTGAGTGGAAGGATCGCCTGGCTATCATCACGAAAAGGTACATTGCCGGCAGAAAAGAGGATCGTGCTTGAGCGCGCCGGATTGATCGACCCCAATAATATTGAAGATTACATCATTCATGAGGGGTATCATGCCCTCGGTACTGTCCTGAATAATATGACACCCGAGCAGGTGATCGAGGAGATCAAGAAATCCGGCTTGCGCGGTCGGGGTGGCGCCGGTTTTCCGACGGGGATTAAATGGGGCTTCGTTTCCAAAGCTCGGGGCGATCAAAAATACGTCATCTGCAACGCCGATGAAAGCGAGCCTGGCACTTTCAAGGATCGGGTTGTGCTAGAAGGTGATCCGCATGCCATTCTGGAAGCCATGGCAATCGCAGCCTACGCAGTGGGCGCGACGGAAGGGTATATCTATGTGCGCGGTGAATATCAACTGGCGCAACAACGCCTAGCCAAAGCCATCCAGCAAGCCAACGAATTCGGATTTCTGGGTAATAATATTTTCGGCACTGATTTCAATTTCCATTTGCATGTACACAGCGGAGCAGGTGCTTACATTTGTGGCGAAGAAACCGCATTGATCGAGTCGATCGAGGGTAAACGCGGTGAACCTCGCGCCCGCCCGCCTTACCCCACCACCAACGGCTTATGGGATAAACCTACCCTGGTCAATAACGTCGAGACGATCGCAAACGTCCCGGCGATCATTCGTAACGGTTCAGACTGGTATCGATCGATCGGCACCCCCGGCAGCCCCGGAACAAAGGTCTATACCATCCTGGGCAATGTGAACGTTACCGGACTCGTCGAAGTACCGATGGGCATCACCCTGCG
>JABLXM010000056.1 GCA_013177815.1 Anaerolineae bacterium
ATTGGTTTGCATTGCCCATAATATGCGAAAACTGGCGGGGTGATTCCGCTAATTTTTTTGTCTTTTTACTTTTTTAGCCCTTTTGGACTATTTTGGGGCTGTCTAACGGTTCTTTCTAGACAGCCCCTTCTGGTTTAGCGGTGGCGCGTTGGAGAAGTAAGCCCCGCCCTATTTCTTCACTCCCACTGATCCTCCTGCCAACCTTCGGCGCCGCGCAGTGGGACGAACGCCACTCCAATCAGCGGCTCGTGCTCGAAAATCTTACCGCAGCGCCGCCAGACTTGCAGTTCTTGGTAGGCGCGTGCTCCCACTGGGATCACCAGCCGCCCACCCTCCGCCAGTTGCTCCAGCAGCGGCTGGGGGGCGTGTGGCGCCGCCGCGGTGACCAGGATGCCCTCGTACGGCGCGGCTGCCTGCCAGCCGATTGATCCATCGCTGACGTGGATGTGCACATTGTGGATCTCCAGCGCCCCCAGCACCCGGGCTGCCTGTTCCGCCAACTCCGGGATGCGTTCGACCGAGTGAACATTCTTCGCCAGGTGCGAGAGCACCGCCGCCTGGTAGCCTGAACCGGTGCCGACTTCCAGCACGGTCTCGTTGCCCTGCAGATCCAACAGGCTGGTCATCAGCGCCACGATGTACGGCTGCGAGATGGTCTGCCCATGACCGATCGGAATCGGACCGTCGCTGTAGGCGTAATCACGTGAACTTTCGGGCACGAACAGGTGGCGCGGCACCCGGCGCAGCGCGTCCAACAGCGCTGGATGGGTCAATCCGCGCCGTTCGATCTGCTCCTTGACCATGCGCTGGCAGTTTGCCTGCCAGTCATTTTCCATTCCCGCCTCCTTCCAGCCGGTCGATATCCTGCATCCGCCGGGCGATTTGCCGGTCGATCTTGCCCATTGGGTAGTTGCCCAGGTCGCCTGGCGTCACCCAGGCGACCTGGCTGGCGTGCAGGGCTTTGGGCTCACCGGCGGTCACGTGGCACAGAAAGGCGTGCAGCGTGACGCGAAAATGTGTATAGGCATGGCGATACGTGCCGAACGGCTCACCCACTGCTGCCTGGATATCCAATTCCTCCGCCAGTTCGCGCTGTAGACAAGCCGTCAGCTCCTCGCCCGGCTCGACCTTGCCGCCGGGGAACTCCCACAACCCGCCCAGCAGACCATTCGCCGGGCGTTGCGCCAACAAAACCGTTCCATCCTGCCGGATGACCGCGGCAGTGACGGTCCAATGTGGGATGGCTGCTTTGGGCGCGACGATTGGCAGCGTTGCCTGGATGCCGAACGCATTCGCCTGGCACAGGTCTGCCAGCGGGCAGCGGGGACAAGCGGGTGCGTGTGGGGTGCACAGGGTGGCGCCCAGGTCCATGATCGCCTGGTTGTAATCGCCCGCCTGACCGGGCGGCAGGTGCTCGGCGACCCACGACCACAATTGCTTTTCGCCGGCGGGGGAGCGGGCAGGGACTTGCAGGTTGAACAGGCGGGAGAGCACGCGCCGGATGTTGCCGTCCAGGGCGGGTTCATCCAAGCCAAAGGCGATCGAGGCGATGGCGCCGGCGGTATAGCGCCCGATGCCGGGCAGGGCTTCCAGTTGTTTGCGGTGGGCGGGGAGATGACCGTTGTAATGCTCCAACACCTGGCGGGCGCTTTTATGCAGGTTGCGCGCCCGGCTGTAATAACCCAAGCCCTCCCAGACTTGCAGCACCTCCTGCTCGCTGGCGGTTGCCAGCGCCTGCAAGGTGGGAAAATGTTCCATCCAACGCCGGTAATACGGGATGACGGTCTCCACCTGGGTCTGTTGCAGCATGATCTCCGAAACCCACACCCGGTAGGGCTCCTGCTCGCCGCGCCAGGGGAGTTGGCGGGCGTGCTGCCGGTACCAGACCAGCAAACGCTTTGAAATTTCGGTCAACATTGGGAATATATAGAGCTAGAATTGGAAACCGCCGCGCGCCGGCACCACTTTCTTGGTGAAGTTGTGGACAAAGTCCTGCAACTGGTTGTTGAGACTGACCCAATCGGATGATTGCATCAACGCATTCAAGCGATTTTGGGAGGGCAAGATAGCGGCAACCTGGATCTGCGGTTGGTCTCCGTAAACCGTTGCCCAGGCGTCACTAAGTTCGAACCCCAGGCGCTGCATGCCGGGCAGGAATTCACGTATGACGAACTCGAAGTACTCCTGCTCTCGCTCTGGGGTGATATCCCAACTCATGATCAGTTTGATCGGCGAATTCATGTCCTATCCGCTAAAGGCGTGGTCCAGAACCACCACGCGGGTCTCGACCGGCAGGGCGTTGACGCTGGTGACCTTCAGGGAAGGCAACTTCTCGGTCTCTCCCAAGCCCATCTCTTTAAGGAACTTGCCCAGCGGCTCCAGCTTGACCTTTTCGGCCGGGTCGGCGTAATGCATTGGGATGACGATGTTGGGTTCCAGCAGGCTGATCATCTCAGCGGCTTTGGCAGCGTTGAGGCTGTCGCCATCGCCGACCGGCACCAGCATGATGTTGACGGGACCGAAGGCTTCCACCTCCGTCTGGTTCGGGACGCGGTTGAGCGTGCCCAGGTGGGCGATTGCCAAACCGCCGTAATCGATGACATAAACGGTGTTGCGCGGCTCGCTGCCGGCGCGTTTGCCGATGCCGCCGGTTTGCACGCCGGTGATGAACACGCCGCCGACTTCGTACTCGCCTGCGCCTTTGATCTCGTAGTAATCCCCTTTGACGGCGCCCAGGTGACCGTGTTCGGGGGTGTCGCTGCTGATGGTGACGATATCCGCCTTGAGTTTGAGCGGCTCAAAACCAACCACGCGGTGGTCGTATGGGTCGCACACCACGCTTGCCATGCCGCGCTCGCTCAGGCGGAAACAGGAATGTCCATGCCAGGTAATCTCCATGTAGCCTCCAAGTCCCTTGATTATACATGAAGAACGTCTGCGAGGGTTACGCAGCCTCTTCGATGGCGTGCCATAATCCTGACGGGGTTTTCCTGTAAGGAGGTTGTCAAGCGTGGAAAACGCGCTTGTCTGTATAATTAGCGAGAGATTAATGCCCCTGCTAATATTTTTTTGGTTCCTGTGGGAGCCTGAAACCAACAATGACTATAAAGATTAATTTGCCCAGTGCGACCACCAGGAACCCCCCGCAATCACCGCCGCGGTGTCGGCGGGATGATTTGATCCAGGGTGTGGTCATTTTTGATCGTCAAGGCATGATCGTCACCTGGGATGACGGTATGCAGGCGCTGACGGGCTTGGCGGGCGAGAATGTGCTTGGCTGCCATGTATTGGACGCCCTGGCAGACATACATCCACCAAGTAGGAATCACAAGACCTGGCATCGCCAGGCACTCGACCAGTTGGAATCGTTCCTCGCCAGCGGTGATGCATCCACATTGACGGATATTCCCGGTGATTCATTGCGCTTGTCAAGCGCCGGGGTGATGCGCGTCGAGACTCACCCGCTCAGCATTCCGCAGGGCAGGCATTGGCTGGGGGGCTGGGTGTACCGCATCAAACCAGCGTCTGGTTTGCGCGTATCATCGCGCGAAAGCAATACAAAACAAGTCAATTTCCTGGCAGATATCATGGACCGCTCCAAACAACCCTTTGCGGCAGCCAACCAGGATGGCAAATTCATCGTTGCGAATCGCAGTTTCTGCCGTCTGGTGGGCTATTCCAAAAAGGAATTGAAGGGGATTGGTTGGCGAGATCTGACCCCCTTGGAATACCAGATAATGGAAGACCGCCTTGGGCAAGAAGCGAGGAAGACCGGCAAACCAATATATTGTCAGAAGGAATACATTCACAAATCCGGCAAACACATATCGGTTGATCTATTGGTGCACAGCTATCACCCAACTGCGGATGAGGAAACGCTGTATTACAGCTTCATCACCGACCTTTCCGATCGGCGCCAGGTGGAAGAGGCGTTGCAGAAAAGTGAAGCCCGCTTCCGTTCCCTTTACATGAACGCGCCGGCGATGATCTACACCATCGACCGGCATTCCTGCCTGCTGAACGTCAGCGAACACTGCCTGGAAAAATTAGGATACCTGCGCGAGGAAGTGGAGGGCGAATCCATCTATGAGATAGTGGATGATGGAAGCCGGGATTTCTTGAAGCACCAATTGAAAGCCATGATGACGAAAGGAATTCCGCTGCGTCAAGCGCCCATCCATGTCATCAAATCAGATGGCAGCCGCATGAAGGTGCTGCTTTCGGCAATTTCCATGAACAACGCTGAAGGTAAATCCGAAGCCATCTTGTGCGTGATGGAGGATGTTTCCCAGCAGGAACATATGGGATCGGTTCAGAACGCCATGAGCCGGATCTCTCAGGCAGTGCATTCGGTCGATAATCTCACGGAGCTGTATCGCTCCATTCACGAGATCGTTGGGCGTTTGATGCCGGCTAAAAATCTTTACATCGCACATTATGATGCCGAGAAGGATGAGATCACCTTCCCATACTATATCGATGAGATAGAGCCGCCGCCGGACCCGCGCAAACCGGAAAAAGGCAAGGGGTTGACGGAGTATGTTATTTCCACTGGCGAGCCGTTGCTGGTTTCGGATGAACGGTTTTCCGAGATGGCTGCCGCCGGGCTTGTGGATGAGATTGGGGCGCCATCGGTCGACTGGTTGGGCGTTCCGCTGCGGGTGGGCGGACGAATCATCGGCGTGTTGGCGGTGCAAAGTTATGACCTGGGGGTGCGGTATCGCGATGAGGACTTGGAGATCCTGCGTTTTGTCTCGGATCAGGTGGCGATTGCCATCGATAGGAAACGTGCAGACCAGGCGCTGAAGGCTAGTGAGGAACGCTACGCGCTGGCGGTCCGCGGCGCCAACGATGGCATATGGGATTGGGACATCGAGGGAGGGGCGATTTATTACTCGCCGCGCTGGAAAGCCATGTTGGGCTTCCGGGAAGATCTCATTGACGATAGACCGGATGAGTGGTTTGGACGGGTGCATCCGGAAGATCTGCCGCGGGTGCAAGCCGATATCCAGGCGCACCTGGATCATCTGACGCCGCACTTCGAAAGTGAATTTCGTATTTTCCATCGCGACGGCTCGTATCGCTGGGTGCTGACGCGCGGTATTTCGGTGGGCGGCATGGATGGCAAAGTTCACCGCATGGCGGGTTCGATGACCGATATCACCGCGCGTAAAGCAACCGAGGAGCGCCTGCTTTACGATGCCATGCACGACCCACTGACCAATCTACCCAACCGCCTTTACTTCCTGCACCAGTTACGGCGGGCGCTCGAGCGTTCGCGCCGTCGCCCGGATTTCCTGGCGGCGGTGTTGTTCTTGGATATCGATCGTTTCAAGGTGATAAACGACAGCCTGGGGCACGCCTCCGGCGACCAGATGTTGATCGCCATCGCCAATCGGCTGGCGAACGGGTTGCGCCTGGGCGATACCATCGCCCGCTTTGGCGGTGATGAGTTTTCCATCATCCTGGAGGATATCGACAACATCAGCGATGCTGTACACGTCGCCAACCGCATCCAGGAGGAATTGGCGCATCCTTTCTATTTGGAGGGGCACGAAGTGTTCACCTCTGCCAGTATTGGCATTGCGCTGACTGCCACCAGTTATCGGCGGGCGGAGGACTTGCTGCGGGATGCCGACACCGCCCTGTACCGCGCCAAGTCGGAGGGACGCGGCGGTTACCAGATCTTCGATAAGGATATGCACACCCGCAACATGCGATTGTTGAACTTGGAGACCGATTTGCGCCGTGCGCTGGAGCGCAGTGAACTCGCGATTCATTACCAGCCGATCATCTCCCTGGCGACCGGCAGGATGACTTCGGTGGAGGCGTTGTTGCGTTGGCAACACCCCAAGTTGGGCATGGTCCTGCCTTCGGAATTCATCGAATTGGCGGAAGAGACCGGCTTGATCGTGCCGATCGGCGAATGGGTGTTGAAGGAAGCCTGCCGGCAGACCCGCCAATGGCACGCCGATGGCTACGGTCATTTACGCCTGGCTGCCAATCTTTCGGCGCGCCAACTGCAGGATACATACCTGCCGGGGATGGTCAAGCGTGTTTTATACGAAACCGGGTTGGAGAGCAAAGACCTGAACCTGGAGATCACCGAAAGCGCGGCGATGCATGACCTTGATCTGAGCATCCAGACGCTAAATTCACTGCGTGAGCAAGGCATTGACCTCTCGATTGATGATTTTGGCACCAGTTATTCATCCTTGCTGTACCTCAAACGTTACCCCGTCAGCAACATCAAGATCGACCAAACCTTCATCTGGGATACCGAATCGCCCCAGGGTGCCAACATCATCACCGCCATCATTTCCATGGGGCATATCATCGGTTTGGGGGTCATTGCCGAAGGGGTGGAGACGGTGGACCAGTTGAACTTCCTGATCCGCCAGCAGTGCGACAAGGCGCAGGGATTCCTGATCAGCCCACCGGTGGTGGCGAGTGTCATCACAGAGATGTTGCGGGAGAATAAATCGCTGCTGCCTTTGGCATTGGTGCAACAACAAACTCAGCCACCCCCACCATGAACCAAAAATAGGCTGCCTGAAAATACTCTCCCACCCTGTCTGCTTTCCCGGATGGGGTGGGGTGGTTTCAGCCGGGAACGCAGCGCAACGAAAGATACGCTCTAGGCAGCCTTTATTATTTTATTTGACCCGGTCAGCGGTCAGGCAGCCTTGAAAAAATCGGCGACCACATCCCAGTTGACGATCGACCAGAAAGCTTTGACATAATCGGCGCGGCGATTCTGGTAAAGCAGGTAATAGGCGTGTTCCCAAACATCCAGACCGAGCAGCGGCAGGTGCCCTTCCGAGTAGGGGCTATCCTGGTTGGCGGTTGAATAGACCTGTGGTTTGCCATTGCCATCCAGAACCAGCCACGCCCAACCAGAACCGAAGCGGGTCATGGCGGCGTTGCTGAACTTTTCGATGAAGGCGTCATAAGAACCAAAGGCGGCATCCATCGCTTTCGCCAGATCGCCGGCGGGCTTTTTGGCGCCGCCAGGTGCAATCATCTGCCAGAAGAGCGCGTGATTGGCGTGCCCACCGCCGTTGTTGCGCACGGCTGTGCGGACGGATTCGGGCACGCTGTTGAGGTTGCGCAGGATGTCTTCGATTTTGCGGTCGAAAAACTCCGGCGCCGATTCAAGCGCTTTGTTCAGGTTGGCGACGTAAGCGGCGTGGTGTTTATCGTGGTGGATCTCCATGGTGCGGGCATCGATCGCCGGTTCGAGCGCGTCGAAGGCGTAAGACAGAGCAGGGAGTTCAAACTGATTGGACATATCATTCCTTTCTACGTGAAATTGATCCATATCGCTAAAATCATTATAATCCAGGCGGTCATCAGGGTGATCCAGTTTGTATAATAATTGTGTATTTCTCGCCCTTGTTCGAACCGGATAGAGCACGCACAACCGCTCCGGGATATGCCATGCAGCATCCGTTTGCGCGGTCAGCGGCGATGAGGCAAGATCGTGTTCCATGATGATGTTTATGGTATGCTTGCCGAACCCGTGAATGCAGTAGATATCAACCGGTGACCCCGCGGGGCAACGGGACGGTGCAGATAGGCTCGGTAGTCGCCAGTTGGCAAGTGTACTTTTCCAGCAGGCAGTAAGCGTGGTGCTGGCGCGTCATTCCGTACTATAATCCTGGCGGCAGAGGGAGAAACACATGGATGTGCACGAATACAATCGCAGGGCGTGGAATCGTGAAGTGGCGCAGGGCAATCCCTGGACGATCCCGGTCACGCCGGAGGAAGTGGCACGCGCACGAGTTGGAGAAGTATCCCTGTTGCTGACGCCCAGCAAACCGGTGCCGGCGGATTGGTGGCTGCCGCTGCCCGGCTGCCGGGTGTTGTGCCTGGCTTCTGGCGGTGGGCAGCAGGGACCGATCCTGGCGGCTGCCGGTGCTCACGTGACGGTCTTCGACGCTTCGGATGCCCAACTTGCGCGTGACCGTGAAGTAGCCGAGCGTGAAGGTTTGACGTTGCGCCTGGAGCAGGGTGATATGGCAGACCTGGGTCGCTTCGATGACGGCAGTTATGACCTCATCTTCCACCCGGTCTCCAACTGTTTCGCGCCCCAGGTGCGCCCGGTGTGGCGCGAAGCGTTCCGTGTCTTGCGCCCCGGCGGGGTGCTGCTGGCGGGGTTCATCAACCCGGTGCGCTATATCTTCGACCTGAATATGGCGGACGAGGGTTGGATGGTGGTGCGCTACGCACTGCCATATTCGGATCTCACCTCACCATCGTCGGAGGAGCGGGAAAAGTATATTCAAAATGGCGAACCGTTGGAGTTCAGCCATACGTTGGATGAACAGATCGGTGGTCAATTGGAGGCGGGATTCTTATTGAGCGGGTTTTTCGAGGATGTCGACCCGGATTTCGTGGTGGGCAAGCATTTCCCGGATTTCATCGCCACCCGGGCGATCAAGCCGGCGTGACCGGCGCCATCGAACGCATCATCGGGCGGCTGCGAAAATAGACCCAGATCGTCTGCGCTGCGTTGGCGGCGAGGAGCGAGGTCATACCGTAGTACAAACCGGCGCCGCGACCCCATAGTATACCGAAAGCGAGCACTAAGACAGCCGCAACGATGAACATGACGGTCGATTCGGTGATGCCGCGCGTTTCGTTGCCGGTCAGGATGGCGCCCTGGTACCAGGATTGCAGCACGGTCAGCGCCGGAACCGGGATGGCGATCCAGGCGGTCGCCAGACCAAGTTGCACCAGGTCGGGGGTAAGCACGGCAAAATCCTGCAGCCAGAAGGTCAGGAACGGGCTAAGGGTCAGTACCGTGAAGACAACGCCAAGCGTGGCGGTCAGGTAGGTGGCGAAACGCCGCAGGGCGCGGTAAGCGGCAGGTCCATCCAGCAGCGCCACCACCACTTCGTTGAATGCGATGCCAAGGGTGCGGTTGATGAAGATATAACCTGAGAGCACCTGCCAGACCGCCAGCGATTCGATCGGTTGGGACATGCGGTTCATCGCGGCGCTGCCCAGCGGCTGCCAGATCAAGGTCAGGAAAGACGTGGCAACCAACGGCAGGTAGTACTTGAGGAAAGCGCGGGTGGTCAGCGTTTCTTCCGCCACGACCGGGTAGATGTTCTTGCGCAGCACCGGTCTCACCCGGATGCCGATATAGATGGCTTCGTTCACCACCCCCATTGCCTGCGCCGCCGAGGCGACCGCCACGCCGGGGATCGTACCAAGCTGGTAACCGATCGCCAACACGCAGGTGTTGGAAAGCAGCCGTATGATGGTACCGCTGCCGACCACACCGGAGTACCCGTTGCGGATCAGCACCCCCTGGTTGAAGCGTCGGTATGCGATCGACCAGGTCCAGGGCGTCAGCAACAGCACGCCGATGCGGGCGGTGGTTGCCACCTCGGGCTGGGCGCCCATGATATCGCTAATGACCACGTCATAGAGCGGTGTCACCGCCACCAGAAAGTGCAGGGTGGATAGGGAAATGCCGGTCAGCATCATAAAGCGCTGCATCAGGCGGTAGGAGTTGTTATCCTTGCTCAGAGCGGTGGACGCCGAGAGCAGCATGATGACGGGCGTTTCGATGATCAACGCCATCGGGTAGACCACGCCCCCATAAGCCGCCAGGCTGATCTCCGGGTGCGCCAGGCGCGCCATGACGGCGGTCATCATCGGACCTTCCAACCCCATCAACATCCAACTGGCTGCCAGGGGCCACCACACTTTTATGATGCGTTTGATGGATAATTCGGTTCCTGCCACGGATCACCTGGAGATGAAGATCGGGGTAGTATAGCATACACCGCAGGCGGCATGGGTAATATTGGTGTGGCGTTATGCCATTTTCCACTACTGTCATCATCGTCACCCCATATTTGGGGGTTATTGGGATAAATATACCCATGGATGGGGGTAAAATACGCATTCTGGTATATAATGATGGCATGAGCAATGTAAATTTCCCGAACTTCTGGCAGCACAAACAGTTGGACGAGTTGTCTCCGGAGGAATGGGAGGTGCTGTGCGATGGCTGTGCGCGTTGCTGTTTATATAAATTGCAAGACGAGGACAGCAGCGAGATCTACCGCACCAATGTCGTTTGCCGTCTGTTGGATTTGACCACCTGCCGTTGCACCGATTATCCCCGCCGCAGTGAATTGAATCAGGAATGCGTGCGGTTGACGCCTGCGCTGGCGTTGACGCTTACCTGGCTGCCGGAAACCTGCGCCTATCGCCGGTTGGCGCTGGGGCAGCCGCTGCCGGAATGGCACCCGCTGGTCAGCGGTGATTCGCAGGGGGCATTCCACGCGGGCATTTCGGTGCGCGGGCAGGTGATATCGGAAAAAGAGGTGGATATGTCCCACCTGGAGGATTATGTCATCGAAGATGGCGATCAGAATCCGACTGTGGTGCATTGAGGGGCTCCGATGAAGACGTTGATTGGATTGGACCTGGGCACCAGTCGCATCAAAGCGGTCGCATACGACCCGGCGAAAGGCAAAGTGCTGCGCACGGCATCCCGCGCCACGCCAACCGAACATCCGACGCCAGAGCGCAGCGAACACGATCCTGAAGCTATCTGGCAAACGGCAGCCGATTGCCTGCGCGAAGCCTCGCTGGGTCTGCGCGTGGCGGGGCTGGCGATCAGTTCGATGGCAGAAGCCGGTTTGCCGCTGGATGCGGCTGACCAACCGCTTGCAAAGGTGATCGCCTGGCATGACCGGCGCACCCTGCCGCAGGCAGTCTGGTGGGAACATAACATCAGCGAAGCCAAGCTGCACGCCATCACCGGGCAACGCGTCAATCCTTCCTTTGGCATCAATAAATTGATTTGGTGGCGCACTCACGCCCCCGAAATGATGGAGCGCATGCGCTGGTGGCTCAGTCTGCCGGATTATATCCTGCTGCGGTTGACGGGTGTGCGCGCCACCGAGCGTTCGCTGGCTTCGCGCACACTGTTGTTTGATCAGATGCTGCTGAATTGGTCCGACACGATGCTGGCGTTGGCGGAATTGCGCCGCGAGATGTTGCCGCCGGTGGCTGCCGGTGGCGCCGTCATCGGCGCGTTGACCGCCGAGGCAGCCACACGAACTGGCATCCCGGCAGGAACGCCATGCGCGCTGGGCGGGCATGACCACCTGTGCGCGACGCTGGCGGCGGGCGTGGCAGTTCCCGGCAGCGCGGCGGATTCTTCCGGCAGCGCTCAGTCGCTCTACCTGTTATTACCGGATTTCATCTCCAATCCTGAGGTGGCGGCGGAAGCCTTTGCCTGTTATGCCAGCCCGCTGGACGGTTACTACGCATTCAAGGGCGGCGCCCGGGCGGTCGGCAGCGCGCTGGATTGGTGGCTGCGCCACCTGACCGGGCTGCCGGCGGACGCTGAGGTCCCGTATGCAAGTCTGGCGGCTGAAGCGCAAAGCGGCGTGGGTACCACGTACGGACCACTGTGGTTGCCGCACTTCCTGGGCGCGGGGTCGCCGGAGAATGATGTGGAGAGCCGCGGCGCGCTGGTCGGTGTGCGGCTGGAGCACCAAC
This sequence comes from Anaerolineae bacterium, assembly GCA_013177815.1. Lineage (GTDB taxonomy): Bacteria > Chloroflexota > Anaerolineae > Anaerolineales > Anaerolineaceae > JABLXM01. The sequence goes on from JABLXM010000056.1 coordinate 11,533, forward strand.
GCGGCGACATGGTGCGGGCGCTGCTGGAAGGTTTGGCGTGCAGCACCCGGCGCAACCTGGAGGAGATGCTTCGCCTGACCGGGCAGAAAGCTGACCGGTTGGTGCTGGTCGGCGGCGTTCACCAGATGCACCTGTTCAACCAGGTCAAAGCTGACCTGCTGAATATGCCGCTGGTGGTCAACCAGGTGCCGGAGGCAGCGGCGGTCGGTGCGGCGTTACTGGCAGGCGTTGGCGCCGGTGTGTTCGGTAGTGCACGCCAGGCGGCTGAAAGCCTGCGCTACCCGCCGCGTGTGGTCGAGCCTGACCCGACCCGGGTCGCGTGGTACGAAGGTCTCTATCAGGAAATGTACAAGCCGCTCTATCCCCATCTGCGGGCGATCCATCGCGCAATGAGCCGGCAGCCGAACACGGTTCAGGTCGAAGCGGTGCAAAACGAAGTTTCCTATGCCTGATCGCCTTATGAAGGGCGCTTCATAATGGCGGGCGGGGCACCACCCGAGTGGATTGATCAATATTCGCCGTAGCCGGCATCCCAGGGGTGCAGGTCCTGGCGCAGCGGGCAACGAAGTGTGATAGGGTTGGGCAGCGTACCGTTCCAGCACATGTTCGGTTCCCAACCGCGTGCAACATGGTAAGTGCTGGTGTAGAACGGCGTATCATCCACAGCGACCACATCGATCCGGAAGTACAGTTCCCAGGCGGGTGGGTTGACCAGATAGGTGTGGTCGACCAACGCCCAGCCGGTGTTAGGGTCGGTCGAAAGTGGTTGCACGGCGCTTTGGTAGAAATTGCTGCCGCCATCGAAGAACTTTATGAGGACACCATCCGGCAGTGGCTGGTTGAAAGCGGCGAAGAAGTAGCAGCGCGAGAATTCACCGATCACATTGACCTGATCGTTTTCGGTCACCACGTCCACCGCGCCGGCGGGTTTGGCGTCCGGGGTGCTGTTGGCGGCGGTAGGGTCGCCCACCGGCAGGCACCATCCGGAGAGACCATCCGGCAGCATTGCCAACGCGGGCACTGCCGTGGCGGTCGGTTCCAGCGTTGGGCTGGGCAGGGCAGTTGGCGCGCTGGTGGGGCTGGGTTCCGGCGTGGGCGGCGCTTGGGTGGCGGTGGCGGCTGGCGGGATGGGGGTGGCGCTGGCATCTGCTTGCATGGCAGCCGGGCTGCTGCTGCAGGCGGTCATGATCAGGAGCGCGAAAAGTGTAATTAAGGAAAAACGTTGACGGGTGGACATGCGAATTGACTCCAACATATGTGGTTTGCGCATTATACCCCCATCAGGACGGAGGATTCGCCTGGCGCGATAGCCTGCTCAGGCAGTTCAACGCCTGGCGGCGCTGCTGCCAGGGGACGAACAGGTGGTCGTGGTAGAACGCAGAGATCACATTGAGGCTGATACCCTGGCTGGCGAGTGCCTGGCTGACGTGCGCCAGCAGACCAACAGCGTGCAAGTCGGAGTGGATGGAAAGCGTGATGCGCCCCCATTGGTCTTCGCAAGGCATGCCTGCCTGTTGCGCCTGCTCGCACGTCAGGATGAGCATGACGCCCTCGTCCTCGCGCGCGAACCCCCAGGCGGATGACAGCCGCCCGCTTGCGGCACCTTCTTCGAGCGTAGCAAACGTGTAGGGTTGCGGGTCGAGCGCCGGGCGCATCTGCCGCAACAACTCGTCCAGGTTGCGCTCACCGCTCATTCCCACGCCTCCGGGTCGTAACGGCGCCAACGCTTCAGTTCGCCCCGTTTACGCTTGGAGCTGACGCGCGCCGCGCTGGCGGTGACGCCCGGACGGGTGGGACGCCGCAGCTTGGGTTTGACCAACGCCAGCCGCACCAGGTTCACCAGCCGTTGCAGCGCATCGGCGCGGTTCTTTTCCTGGGTGCGGTAACGCTTTGCCTCGATGATCAACACGCCTTCCTCGGTCATGCGGCTGCCGGCGAGCTTGGTCAGGCGTTCTTTGACATCTGGATCTAGTGAGAGGGAATTACGAACATCGAAGCGAAGTTGTACTGAAGAGGCGACCTTGTTGACATTCTGCCCGCCGGGTCCGGATGCGCGGACGAAAGCGAACTCCAATTCGCTTTCATCGATTTTGATGGTTGGGGTAACTTCGATCATGTGTAAAGTGAAACGACATGCGACTATCGAGGCAATAACCGATAAATACAAAGTGTCGATAGTTAGATGAACAAAGTCTTTCGAGTGAGATTCAAACCAGCCACAAAGGGAAATTGACCTAAATACGAAAGATCGAAATCTAATTCCTTGATGTGCACGGACTTTATAGATTTCCCAGTGGTTCCAGCTTTTTCGACCATCCTTTGTCTGCCAACACATTGGCAGCGATGGCGATCTGCCGGCGGGTGAATTGACGCTTGTGCGCATTCCACTCATAGGTATGTTTGATAACATCATCGACTGTGTTGACAGGCTCGTCCTTGATGACCCAGTAGACCGTAGACAGGAGCTCCAAGCCGAAAGGCGACTCGAATCCCTCCACTAGATGCGCCACTTTATCGGAGCGAGCGCGGGTCTCCGGGTGTTCTTGGAGAAAGCGCGTGGCGTCTTCGATTGCCCCCGGCACCAACTTGAGGGGTTTGTTCGGCGAATCGCCGCCATCGGCATAACCGGAGACAAGATGTCCCTCCACGGCATTCAATACATGACGTAGATTCTCCGCATAAGGACCGTAAGGACCTTTTTGATATTTGAGCCGCAACGGTTCGCCCGCCTCTTGCATGAAGTACATTAGCTTATGGACTTCCAGCAAAGTTATGAATGGATCGAGCAGACCTGCCAGGTAACGATTCATCAGCTCGACGAGCGCTGCTCGCCCGGTTGTCATGGTCGGCACTGCGCGAATGTGCGCCATTTTTTCGGTATCCGGCGCGCTCAGGGGGGCATAAAGCCTGACATGCACATCTGTGAGCGGTTGCAATGCTGACTCGATCCGAGGCTTGACCTCAGACCAATCAAGCCCGCCCATGCCGGTGCCCAATGGGGGTATGGCGATCGAGTGAATGTTGTATCGCCGTATCGTCTCCGCCAGCGCCGTCAGCCCTGTTTCGATATCCTCCATTCGGCTTTGACCACGCCAGTGCCGCTTGGTGGGAAAATTGATGATGTAGCGTGGATTGGTCAATTTTCCGGTCTCGAAAACGAACATGCTGCCCGGCTTGACCTCTTCCCGTTGGCATGCATCGGCATAAGCCTTGAAATTATCAGGGAAGGCGTTCTTGAACTGAAGCGCAATCCCGCGCCCCATTACGCCTACGCAGTTAACAGTGTTGACGAGGGCTTCGGCGTCTTCACTTAAGATGTCTCCTTGCTTGTATTCGATCATCTTTGTCGCCTCCTGGTCAATAATACCACTCTGGTCTGATCTCGACCCGTGGTTGCTGTCCCTTTGCCGGCAATATGTCCATGACTTTCTGGTAGATGCTTTGTGAATACACGCCGATTCTTTCGATCAAATGCCATGGAAAGGCAAATTCCATAAGAAACTCGGCTTGCTTGCTTTCCTTGGTCGACTCATCGCGCCAGTCATGGGTTTGCACTGCCTCCCAATTGATTTCTGCCAGTTGCTCTAGATCGTTTCGGTCCTCGAAATAAGTTGACCCAGCATTCGATAATGTAAATGCCCAACGGCGCTTGTTTTGCTGCGCCCAAGCAACTGAAGTGTAAAGATCCGCTTCCATATGCACGATCGGTCCTTGCCCGCCACGATAGGTCAACTCAGGATGATTGGCTTGAGCGATTACATACAGCATGACCGACCGCGGGCAGAAATAGAAAGGCACGCAGTCGCCTACATGCAAACCCGGATGGCTGGTCAGGGTCAGCTTGGTGAGTCGCCGCTGTTTGATGCGGCTCATGCCGATGGTGGTTCCGGATAGCTTGCGGCGAGAGATTTCAGCATCACACCACAGGCAATCATCCGCGATGATCGATTGCAAGCGGTCCACAGGTGCGATATGGTAGATCTTTGGTCGTGCGGGGACCGCCATTCCTAACCCTCCAATATGTGTTTCGCCATCCACTTCGTTGCCAGGGTAATCATATCAATGGTCTCTGATGCCTTGAGGTCAATGAAAAAGCATTATGTGAAGCGTCATTGGCGAACCCCTAAAAAAGCTGATGTTGTGAGCGCTAAGCTAAACCATTTCCGGTGAAGATGCTATCGAGATCAACGATAGCTTCTGGGTGAACAAGAAACATCTACTTTGTATGATTACTATTATACTCACCCTTTTCTTTGGGATTTTGAAACCCACCGGCGCTTTTTTCCCTTTCAGCCCCGCGGTTTCAACTTCGCGCAACCACATCGAAAAGTGAGTACACTTGGTTGGCGCAAACTGCACGCCGCTCTGATGTCGTCGACGTTCTGCCCGCCTGCACCGCTTGAAAGGGCGTATAACGAGGTTTTAACATAAAAACCTGCCCCAATAATTGGCATGATATGGGGTAGTGACTGTATAATCAATATGTTCACTTGACCGCGAGGCGGGTGGGTAATTTTACTGCACTGGTTCATGACCAGGAAAGAAAGAGAAAAATGAATATCTATGTTGGCAATGTATCATACACCGTGAGCGAGGATGAACTGAAGGACCTCTTCGCGACCTACGGGACCGTCTCATCCGTGGCGCTGATCAAGGACAAAATGACCGGTCAGATGCGCGGCTTTGGTTTCGTTGAGATGCCCAATGACGCCGAAGCACAAGCCGCTATTCAGGCTTTGAATGGCAAGGATTTCAAGGGACGCAACCTGGCTGTGAACGCTGCCCGACCGCGCGAGGAACGTAGTGGCGGCGGTGGCGGTGGACGCTATGGCGGTGGCGGTGGTGGGCGCGGTGGCGACAAGCGCGGCTCATCCTATGGACGTCGTAACTCCTGGTAAGTTCGTTGCCGTTTTTCACTAAACAATATTTCTATCCAGCGATAAGAGGCTGGATAGAAAGCACGCTCGTCGTATTGAGCAAAGTTTAGCATCTCATAGCGTGATGGGGGATTCTTTGTTGCGTTCCTGACCTGCCCGCTGCATCGCCCCGATGCATTCGGCAAGGCAGGCAGAGGGGGGCTGTTTTGAGACAGCTTCCGGTTTTTTTTTGCGTACCTGCTGGTCGAACGTCGATCAGCAGGTGGGTTTCTGCCTGTTATAATTTTAATTGCTCATGATCAAAGTTAAGACAACATCCATCAGGTTGGTTTTGCTCGCGTCCCTGGCGCTGGTGCTTACGGGTTGCAGCACTGGCGGGCTGAACCTGGTGCCTGGTGAAGGGTCGGGGCATGCCGAACCGGGCTTGTTCGTTCAGACCGAGGAGATCGTCATCGCCATGTTGTTGCTGGCGGCGGTGGTCAGCATCGTCACCCAGCAGCTACGCATCCCCTACACGGTCGGGCTGGTGCTGGTGGGGTTTGGGCTGGCTTTCCTGGGGCAAATACCTTTCCTGACCGTCACGCCGGAGGTCATCCTGGCGCTTTTGGTGCCGCCGCTGGTGTTCGAGGCGGCGTTCCATATGAACTTCAACGACCTGCGGCGTGAACTGAAGCTCATTCTGCTGCTGGCGATCCCCGGTGTCATTTTGACCACCTTTTTGGTGGGCGGGCTGGTTTCGCTGGTATCGGGGTTTAGTTTGCCGGTGGCGATGGTATTCGGCGCATTGATCGCAGCCACCGACCCGGTGGCGGTGGTGGCGTTGTTCCGCAGCATAGGTGCACCCAAGCGCTTGCAGGTGCTGTTGGAAGGCGAATCGTTGCTGAACGATGGCACCGCCATCGTGGTATTCAATCTGATGGTTGGCATCGCCTTGACCGGGAATTTCAACCTGGGCACCAGCGTGCTGCAATTCCTGATCGTGGCGGGCGGTGGCATTGTGGTGGGGGTGTTGGGGGGTATCTTGATCTCGCAACTGATCGGTCGGATCGATAATTACCTGATCGAAACCACCCTGACCACCGTGCTGGCATACGGTTCGTATCTGATAGCCGAGTATATCCTGGGCGTCAGTGGTGTGCTGGCAGTGGTGGCTGCCGGGCTGGCGAGCGGGCACATCGGACCGCGCGGCATGTCGCCCACCACCCGTATCGTCGTCTTCAATTTTTGGGAATACGCCGCGTTCGTCGCCAATTCGTTCGTCTTCCTGATCATCGGTTTAGAGATCGACCTGAATCTGCTGTTACAGAATGCCGGCGCCATCGCCTGGGGCATCCTGGCGGTGTTGCTGGCGCGGGCGGTGACGGTGTATGGCTTCGCTTCGCTGGCATCCCGTGTGCCTGCGCGCTGGAAGAACGTCATGTTCTGGGGTGGACTGCGCGGCGCCATCTCGCTGGCGTTGGCGCTCAGCCTGGACCCGGCAATGCCCAACCGCACTGAAATCCAGGCAATGACCTTTGGGGTGGTGTTCTTCACCCTGGTTGTGGAAGGGTTGACAATGAAACCGTTGATCCAGCACAGCAAGCTGGTGGAGGTCAGTGCGGCGGAGCAGGCGTACGACCGCGAGCATGCCCAGGCGGTCTCATTGCTGGCGGCTTATACCCGTTTGCGCAACCTCAACCGCGAGGGGTTGATCTCGGATTTTTCCTGGCGCCAATTGAAGGTGGCGTTGGAGGAGCGCATTCAGGCTAAGACCAGCGAGGTCCAACGCATACTGGAGGCGGAACCCCACCTGCACCAACAGGAAATGATGGACGCCTGGCGGGAAGGGTTGCGCGTGCAACGCGCCACCATCACATCGATGTTCCGCGACAACATCATCTCGGAGGAAGTGTACGAGGAACTGGTCTCCGCGGTGGATTTTGAATTGATCGAAGCCATGCCATCCTGGGAGACCGGCGTGCCCAGCACCGATGAGGAAGTGGCGTTCGATTTCGATGAATGATCCCGCCATCGCCGCGCCTGACGCGGAAAAGCGCTGGCGGTTCTCTGTTATAATCTGCGGAACCTAACCCTCGGATAACTGCATGAAATCGCCCATTTTATTCCGCTTTGCCATCCCGTGTCTGTTGATCTTCGCCGCCGCGTGCACCCCCGCTGTGCCGCAGGACCCCACCACCGACCCGCTGCTGCTGGCGTTTGCGGTGCAGACCGCGCATGCCGACCTGACGGCGGAAGCGCTGGCTAATCCATCCGCCACCCCCACGCCCACCGATACACCTGTGCCGCCGCCCACCAACACCCCCGAACCCACCTTTACCCTGGCGCCTGTATACACCGCCACGCCCGCCGGTTCGTCCACCCCCACCCAGGCGCAAGGCGCGGCGGTGGAGTTCGTCTATGCTGCCACCTACCCCGAGAACAAACGCGTATTCCTGCCGAACGAGACCTTTGGGCTGGCGCTTGGCTTCCAGAATGTTGGCACGGTGCCATTATCAGGCTGCCTGATCAAACTGGTGAATTTTTCCGGCGAGGATACCGTGGATGATCAAGCCTCGTCCGACAAA
>JABLXM010000057.1 GCA_013177815.1 Anaerolineae bacterium
CATCCCCCTGATCGGCGTTGACAGTCGCCGGGCAATTGTCGCCGCCATCGTCCGTCCCATCGTTATCGCCGTCGTTGGGCATGGCATCGCAGGCGTCACCAATCCCGTCGCCGTCCACATCGCTTTGGTCGGGGTTGAAGACTGTACCACAGTTATCGTCCCCACCGCTCACACCATCATCCTCGAAATCCTGCGGCAGCGCATCGCAAGCATCGCCGATGCCGTCATTGTCCGCATCCGCCTGGTCAGGGTTATAGGTATCCGGGCAGTTATCCGTGCCGGTCCAGTCGTCGCCATCATTGTCGTGGCTGGCGAGGATGCTGCCGTAATTCTGCACAATGGTGCTGTTCTTATAGCTGCTGCCAAAGAACTGGCGCGGGGTATTGGTCAGTTCATTGTGGCTGATGTTGAGGTTGGTGTTCGATCCATTGGTGGACGTGCCAACATCGATGGCGCCGTAAGCCGAACGGTCGAGCAGGTTGTCGTGGATGCTGATATTGGTCGAACGCTCGATTTCGATGGCGTTATCGGTGTTGACGATCTCATTGTGGTGGATCTCCAGGTTGCTCGCCTGGTAGGCGATCACACCCACACCGAAGAAGTTGCTGCCTGCCGGGTTGCGCAGGTCGCGGATGACATTGTTGTAGACCTCACCGCCGGCATCGGTATAGGCAATACCCACAATCTGGTTGCCGGCACCCACCGTCCACACCGTCGGTCCGGTGATGGTAAAACCGCGGATGACCACACCCTGGATATTCTGCACCCAGATGGTCGGGTAATCCCAACCCCCGCCCCAACCCTCGCCATGATAGTAACGGTTGGGCAGCGTGTTGGGAGTCATCAAGGTGGCGCCCGGGCGTCCCGCCAGGCTGACCTGGCGGTTGATGATGACCTGCTCGCTGTGAACGCCCTCCACCATCACCGTGGATCCCAGCGCGGCGTCATTGACCGCCTGCTGGATGGGTGTATCCCAGTAGCACACCAGCGTCTTGGCGCCGGCGCTATACTGGCAAGTGCCATCCAGGTGATCTGCATCCGCCCGGAAGTAATTGAAAGCCGATCCCGCCGGCGCCCCGTGCACATCCTCACCCAGGATGCCGCTGGGGTCGGTGCTGGTGAGCACCCCCAACGTGGTCTGGCACGCCAGCGGCAACAGCGCGCCGCTTTCGTCGTAAAGCACCGTATCGCTCTCTGCCAGTTCCTCCACCACACCGGCGACCTGCCTGTTGGGCGCAGGCTGCAACGCTTGCGGCGTCTCAGGTGCAGGCGGCTCTGCCGGATCTTCCCCGGTTTCCGGCGCGGGCTCACCCTCTGCCGGTGGGTTTTCGCTCAACGGCGCAGGGTCTTCACCGACGGGTGGTTCACCCTGGGCATTGACCGGCAACGGTCCCACGGCAGCGAACAGCACCGCCAACAACACCAACAATGGCAATATTTTTTTTATGAACCTGGACATACGCTCTCCTCTCTTATACTCACTCGCCGCCCTGGATGGATAAGAAAGGATGAATACCCTTATGGATTAAAAAAATAGCCGACCAGTGAGTTTATGGTCGGTTTCGCTACTTGCTCCCCGTACGCCCCGCCCGGAATTGGACCGGGACAAGCAACCAGATAAAGCGCACGGATCAATGCATCCATATATACTATTAGGTTATAAAGTTCTAATAGTATGGTAGCATAAAACATTACTATTTTTGCTTACCGTTTCCTGACAGCTTGTCTCTAAATAGGGGAATTTATATGCCCGAACCCATGCGGTAGCCCTGCCCGCGCACAGATTGGATGAAGACCGGGTTCTCTGGATCGGCTTCGATCTTGCTGCGCAGACGGCGGATCGCCACCTCCACCAGGTTCAACCCACCCACCGGCAGTTGGTAGCCCCACACGTTGAGGAACAGGTCCTCCTTGCTGATCACCATGCCAACCCGCTGTAAAAAATAGCGCAGCAACTGGAACTCCAGTTCGGATAGGTGCACCACCTCGTCGCCGCGCTTCACCACCTGGGAACTGACCAGCATGACCAGGTTGCCGTATGCCAGCCGGTCACTGCCATCTGCCAGGCGGCGCGCGCGGTTGAGGATGGCTTTGATGCGCGCCACCAGTTCCGCCCGCTTGAAAGGTTTGACCAGGTAATCATCGGCGCCGGCGTCGAAACCAGCTACGATGTCGTCCTCGCTGCCGGCGGCGGTCAGCATCATCACCGGCGTGTTGGAGACCAGGCGGATGGCGCGGCAGGCTTCGATGCCGTTCATCTCCGGCATGTCCACATCCAGAATCACCAAGTCAACCGTGCGTTCGCGCCAGATCACCAGCGCCTCCAGACCGGTGCAAGCCAACACCAGCTCAAGCCCGTTGTTGCGCAAAGCCCCCTCCACCATCAGGCGGGTCACACGATCATCATCCGCGAAGACCACCACCGGGGTATCCATCAGTCTTGATCATCCCTTATACATTGATTGTACCTACCTTTGGGCAAATCGCAAGCTGGCACCGGCACTAACCGCGCTTGAGGCGCGGCAGCACCTGACCGGTGCGCGACATGTAGCTCAGGTATGCCTCGCCAAACGTGTCCAGCATCATCTGTTCTTCGCGCGGCAAGCGGGTGACCCACACCGGCAGGAACAGCCAGATGCCCGCCAACCCCGCCAGCCAGTTGGGCAGCAGCATCGCCTGCGCAATCAGCGCCAGCCAAATCGAGGCGTAGATCGGGTGACGGATGTGGTGGTAGATGCCGTCGGTGACCAGTTTGTGCTCCGGCAGCACGTGCAGCGTGGGCGACCAGTTCTTCCCCAGCGCGCGATGCGCCAGCACCAGCACCGCCAGCGAGATCACCATCAGCGCCGTGCCCAGCCATCCCAGCCAGCCCGGCAGCGGCGTGTTGGCGAAATCCAGCCAGGGTGAAAAGAGGTACACCAGCGGGATGACCGCCATCCCCACATAAGCCAGCATATCCAGCGCAACATCCTGCCGCCGAGCCGCCATGCGTACGATGCGCCCCTCCCGCATCAGTTGGCGAATGCGCAGGCGGTGCGGCATTCGCACCACCTCGGTTGCCACCAGCCCGAGCAGGAAAATCCATTCGAACAGGGTCATGTATTTCTCCTAATAGACTTTGATCCCGATCAATATCTGTATTTCTACCGGCGGAACAACCCGCGCTTACCATTTTAGGGCATTTTATACCTGTTGGATAGGATAACGCGGACTTCCGCCGCCGGTGCCCGGCTGCGACGGCACCATGCGGCGCCCCTTGGGTCGCCGCTACTGTCCGTCCAACCCGACAGCAAAAGCCAAGCCCCGCCCCTGCACCTGCCACACTTGGCTGGCAAAACCGGCGATGAAGTAGCGATCGTGCACCACCGCCAACACCGTACCGGGGAAATCCGCCAGCGCCGCCTCGAAGCGCGCGCGGGAGGGGATATCCAGGTGGTTGAGCGGCTCATCCAGCAGCAACAGGTTGCAGCCCTGCCCCACCAGGCATGCCAGCGAGAGCCGCGCCCGCTCCCCAAAGGACAGGCTGCCCACCGGCACGAAAACATCATCCCCGGTGAACAGATACTTGGACAGGAACGAGCGCGCCTCGGTCTCATTGCCGCCGGCAGCCCGCTGGATCGTTTGCAATGGGTTCAAACCGCCGTCCAATTCTTCCTGTTCCTGCGCCATGTAGCCCGGTCGCACGCCGGCGCCCAACCGCACGCTGCCCGCCAGCGGCGGGATCAGCCCCGCCATGGTGCGCAGCAAGGTGGTCTTACCGCTGCCATTCGGACCCGTCAGCGCCACCCGCGCCCCATGCCAGACTGCGCCGTTCAGCCCTTCCAACAGCGCCTGCCCGCCGTATCCCACCGCCAGGTCTTCCATCACGATCACCGCCCGCCCGCTTTCCGGCACCTCGCCGAAATCGACCCGCATCTGCCACGCCGGACGGGGTTTCTCCATCCGCTGCTCGGATAGCTTCTGCAGCCGGCGCTCGATGTTCTTGGCGCGCCCCAGCGTGCCCTGGGTGCGATTGGCAAAGAACCCGCTTGCGAACTTGTCGCCGCTATCCCCCTTGCCACCCTTGCGGAAAGCGGCGATGCCGCGCAGCCGGTTGGCTGCCTGCCGCAATTGCGCGATCTCCTCCAACTGCCCCTGGTACGCCTGGCGCTGCTGCTCGAACTCTGCCGCCTTATGTTCCAGGTAATTCGAATAACCACCCTCGAAGCGCCGCAGTCCGCGCGTGCGCGGGTCCAGCTCCAGGATGGCGCTGGCGACGTGGTCCAGGAACACCCGGTCGTGCGAGACCACCAACACCGCCCCATCGAACCCCAGCAGCCAATCCTCCAACCACGCCAACATGTCGAAGTCCAGGTGGTTGGTGGGCTCATCCAGCAGCAACACCTGCGGGCTGGCGAGCAGCACACCCGCCAGCGCCAGGCGCGTCTTTTGCCCGCCGCTCAGGTGCGCCACCGGCGTCTCGGGCGTCACCTGCGCCAGACCCAGCCCCGCCAGCAGCGCCGGCGCCCGCCCGGCGGATTCGGACGCCTGCGCCATGCACGCCAGCACCCGGTCATATTCACGCTGCAAGTCGTCCCTGCCCGGGGTCGCCGCCAGTTGGCGCGCCAGGTCTTCCAGGCGCACGCCCAGGGCGTCCAGATCGCCCTGCTGCCGTGCAATGAAGTCCACCAACCGTTCGCCGGGCGCAAATTCGAAGCCCTGCGCCAGGTAACCCAACCGCAGATCAGCCGGCATGCGCCGCACATCGCCGCCATCCGGCGCCTCTACCCCAGCCAGGATGCGCAGCAGCGTCGTCTTGCCGCAGCCGTTCGGACCCACCAGCCCCAGGCGTTCGCCCGGCTGCACGCCGAAGCTGACCCGTTCCAGCACGGTCAGCAAACTATATGATTTCGAGATTTGATTGGAATGTAACATAAGCAACCTGTCGTTTAAAACAAAAAACCGGGGGCTTTTGCTCCCGGCTGAACGCCGCGTCGGTACCCACAAGATACCGGAGGAAAAACCCAAAAAAGCCGCGATTTTACAGGTTGCTGTCCGTCATTATGTCTCCTTGGTCATGCGAACAAGTGGATTGTACCATACGCGAGTGCATTTCATTAACCCGCGCCTGCAAGTCGAATTTGAGGCGCAGGCACCCTTCCAAAGGTTTGGAACCTTCGAAGTCGAATTTCGATCAACCAGAACGTTGGGACACCCCATCAGATGCTCATTCCCCGGCTGCCATGCTGCCTTACTTACAAAACCAGAAGCAAATGGCTCCCAAACCCGGTAGGCTCAAAGATGCTTTACACTTTGGGATAGCAAGCGAATAAAGCCCCCACAACCAAATTGATGTGATACGCTTCATCAACAACCAACGCGAGCTGCTTTAATGAACTCAGTAACTCTCTCTAGCGAAACCGTGTTCCGGGGATCCCCGTCGTCCTTGAACGCCGTCCCAACGATTACACCATCCGCAATTTCAAGAGTTTCTTGGACATTATGGTTATCTATGCCGCTTCCAGCCAATACTGGCAAACCAACTGCATCCTTTACAATTCTAAGATCATTAAGCGGCGTTTTGACCCCCGTGGTTTCACCCGTTACAATTATTGAGTCTGCGAGCGCATCCTGCGCCATTCTTGCAGATTCTTGAAGTGTGTACGAAACAAGATTTTTCGAGTATTTCGGATGAACATCAGCCCAAATCTCTATGGGTTGTTTTGAACACAGCAACTTGCGGTAGCGGGTAACCTCGGCACAGCAAGGCTCAACAACACCCGATGTTGTAATGACCGTGTTGACAAACCCTTCTATTCTTACAAATTGCGCCCTGCAGGAATAGGCGAGTGCAATTTCCGCCTCCCAATCATTGAAATGCACGTTCACTCCCAAGGGCAGGTTTATCTCTCTTCTGGCAAGAGTGATGATTGAAGCCATCAAGCCAAATTGTTCCCTGGCAATCTCCTTTTTTGAAAAAGGAATATCGTTGAAATTTTCAATGATGATGCCGTTGACACCCCCCTGTTTTAAAACTTGTACTTCCATCAGGGCTCGTTCGACAATGATATCAAGGTCGCCCCCATACATGGGCGCTCCGGGTAAGGGAAGTAGGTGCACCACACCAACAATCGGTTTTGCAGTGGTAAACAGAGAATCGAGTTCCATGAAAAAATTCCTTTGAGAGTGTTTAGTAACTCGCCAATTTCGTACTACCCTGAGCCAACCAATCTCACCCCAGGATACCCGCCATTGAAACATACTTTGTTTAAAAGGTCAATTTTGAACTCGTTTTTCAACACCCACTTTCTTACTTTAAGTTGACAATTCGAAAATTTAGTTGTAAGATGTATAACAACAGACATTATACAACATTTCGATAAAAAATACAAATTAGCATCCATTTTGGCGGATAAAGGGGCCGAAAATATGGGCGAGAAAGAGAATGTGTTTCACAAAATAGGGTCCAACCAGACTATTGCCGAAAGGGCATACGAAGAATTAAAGGAGTTATTGGAGAGTGGTCAATTCTCCCCTGGGCAGAAACTACCTTCTGAAGACAAAATAGCATCCCAGCTTAACATCAGCCGAATTACTTTAAGAACCGCTCTTCAGAAGCTCGAACTGCTCGGTTATGTGGACCGTAAACGCGGGGTTGGCACCTTCGTTGTGGGACTGAAAGAAAGGCATATGGATGCCGGCATTGAACGTTTAGTTTCAATCTCTGATGTGATGAGGCAAAGGGGTCACGTCCCAGGTACCAGGGAAATTGATATCTCTGCCCAAAACGCAGACGAAATAATTGCGAGAGAACTACAAATCAAAGTTGGCGATCCTGTGACAGTTATTTCCCGTGTAAGGACAATGGATGGCACACCGTTGATATACGATCATAATATTTTTCCCGCCACAGTCGTCCCGCAGGATGTAACCGCCAAGGAATTAGGCGATTCGCTCTTTGGCTATGTTCTAAAGGACCTGAATTTAAACATCACTCACGCCGTCGCCAGATTGGTGCCCGCCATGGCAGATGATTTTCTCGCAAAAAAGTTAGAAATAAACAAAGGTACGCTGCTCATTCGGCTGGTCCAGACGCATTACATGAAAGAGAATGATGCCCCAATCTGGCAATCCACTCTAAGTTTCCCAGACAGCAAGTTTAGCTGGTACATCGTCCGCACCAGATAATTAAGTTGAGGTGAACTTTGAACAAAATTTGGAGCTTGGGTATTGCGAATGTTGACATCGTGACTCAGCCTATTACAAAATGGCCCGTCTTTGGTGGTGCCGTAAGTTCAGATACTACCGAACTGGTTTTAGGTGGTATGGCGCTGAATACCGCAGCCTCGATCGCAAAGATCGGCAAAGTTCCAGTGGGTCTACTTTCCTGTATCGGTCATGATATTTGCGGAGAAATTATCGAAAAAGGTCTTGCCGAATTGAACGTCGACATTTCACACATTTGTTATACCGACAAGGCAAACACCGGCAACGCCATTTGCTTTATTCACCCCGGTGGGGAGCGCTCGTTCGTTCTCTGCATGGCAGCCAATCATGACCTTAACGAATCCAATATTGATTTCGATGCGCTGGGGAAAGGTGATTTCCTGCATGTTGGCGGCGCGATGATTATGAATGGAACCAAGGGCGAGCACCTCGCCAACATTCTTAAAAAAGCAAAGGCGCATCAAGTAACGATTTCCCTTGATACTTGCTGGGATGGCACGGATCAATGGACAAGTATCTTAGCCCCCTGCCTGCCTTATGTTGATATCTTCCTCACGAATCAAGAAGAAGCACTGCTTTATGCCGGCAAAGAGACTATCAAGGATGCATTGGATTTTTATTCGGCATATAACCCGCAAATGATCGTTGTAAAAATGGGGAATAAAGGTGCATACATCAAATCGAATGAGTTCGCTGGCGTAATCCCGATATTTACTGTAAATGCAGTAGATGCAACCGGAGCAGGTGACGCCTTTGATGCCGGGCTCTTGACCGGTTTGATCAACAAATGGTCTATTGAACAGGCAGCGGTATTTGGCAGCGCAGTGGCGGCGAAATGTGTCACCGCTTTTGGTGCGACGACTGGTGTTGTGAGCTATGAAGAAACTTTGGAGATGATCATGGCTCAATCTAGGGGAGGCAACTGGAACTGGATACTATGAACTTAACTGCCCATTATCAGGAAATTGCTCCAATTCTTGAGATGAATTCAATTACCAAGAGATATCCCGGCGTTCTTGCTCTGGATAACGTGTCATTCCACGTCAAGAAGGAAGAAATTCATGCCCTGTTAGGAGCAAACGGCGCTGGCAAATCAACACTGGTGAAGGTCTTGTGCGGTGTCGAAACTCCTGATTCGGGAGAGATCATACTGAATGGCGAACCAGTCACAATACCCAACCCATCAGACGCCATCAAGTTAGGCATCAGTTATGTGCCGCAGGAACTAAGCCTGATCCCTACCATGAGCGTTAGTCAAAACATCCTTTTAGGGCAAGAACCGGTGTTCCATAAACCTCTTTCTCTTATTGATGAGAGGAAGCTGGATGGGCTGGCTCGGAAAATGCTGGCGTTGGTCGACCTTGATGTTGATATACACCAAGAAGTGAAAGACTTACCGGTGAGCGATCAACAAATGATCGCAATAGCGACAGCCTTATACAGGCAAAGCAAGATCATCATCCTCGATGAACCAACGTCTTCTCTCTCCAGCAACGAAATCTCTAAGCTCTTCGAGATTATGAGGAAACTTCGCCAGGATGGACAAACGATCATCTTTATTACGCATCATCTGGAAGAAGTTTTTGAGGTATCTGACCGCATCACCATCCTGCGCGACTCTGTCTTTCAAGGATGTTATGAGGCTAGCAAAATCACCAGGGATAAGGTTGTATCACTCATGACGGGTAAGAAGGGGCTAATGATCAAACCAGCTACGGGGGAGTCGAAAGTTGGGCAAGAGGCTTTGCGGCTCGAAAACGTCGATACGGCTTCAATATCCAAGAATATTTCGTTCACCGTTCTTGCCGGCGAGGTTGTTGGATTGTTTGGTCAGGTAGGCGCAGGGCGCACTGAAATCTTGCGCACAATATTTGGCGCTGACAAGATCGAATCGGGCGATATTTACCTGTTCGGGGAAAAAGTCGAAATCAAATCGCCCTTGGATGCCATCAACAAAGGCATTGGTTTCATAACGGAAGACCGAAAGAATCAGGGTTTGATTTTATCCATGGACCTTTTGGATAACATTAACATCGGTGTTTATGAAAAATCGATGCGGTTTGGGCTGATCCAAAAGAGGAGTTTGCAGAAAATTTCTGAATATTACCGCGATGCATTAAAGATCAAAAGCAATAACCTGAATGTGTGGGCAAAATTCCTCAGTGGGGGGAACCAACAAAAAGTTATTCTGGCGAAGTGGCTGAATCACAAGTCAAGGATTTTATTGATGGATGAACCGACAAAAGGCATCGATGTCGGGGCAAAGCAGGAGTTTTACCAGCTAATCCGGGAATTATCTAAGACTGGAGTGGCTATCTTGCTGGTCACTTCGGAACTATCCGAGGTGATGGGCTTGAGCGATCGCATCATCGTTTTTCGCAAAGGGACCAAAGTCGGCGAAGTGAATCCCAAAACTGCGACAGAAGAAATGATCATGTCTATGACACTGTAAAAGAAAGAGACACTGTAGAACGGGATGAAACAAATAATGAACGCCTTTCTAAAGAAGTTGAAAAACCGGCAAATCCCGGAAGAATCGGGGATTTTCTTAGCTTTGGTTCTATTGATTCTAGTCTTTTCAATTTTAAGTCCCTATTTTTTTACAACTCAAAACTTTTCCAACATCCTAATTCAATCAGCAATCACGATAATTATTGCAAGCGGAGCAACGCTCGTAATCGCTTCTGGCGGAATAGATCTGTCAGTCGGTTCCGTTTTATGCCTGTCAGGGATTATTATGGCGATGGGCATCCATAGCGAATTACCCTCATGGGTCAGCATCTTACTGGGTTTGTCAGGGGGGGCATTGCTGGGAGCCATAAATGGGGTCTTGATAGGAATCGTAAAAATCACTCCCCTCATCGCCACGCTCGCCAACCTGAGCGTTATTCGGGCGATAGCGTATATCATCACAGATGCCAGACCCATTACTGGCTTCCCGATGAGCTTCAGAATCTTTGGGACTGGCTATATCGGTCCAATTCCATATGCATTTATCCTTGCCATACTCATAGCCTTATTACTCCTTTTAGTGATTAAACGAACTCGCATCGGACGCTATGCACTGGCTATTGGCGGTAACGAAGAAGCAGCAAGGCTATCGGGCGTCAACATCTGGAAGACAAAAATCGTTATCTACGCATTGGCTGGGTTATGCGCTGCTGTGGCAGCGTTGATCCTGACCGCCAGGTTGAACGCCGCTGAAGCCTTGGCAGGGTCTGGGCTTGAGATGGAAGCCATTGCAGCCGCGGTCATCGGTGGTGCAAGCTTGGCTGGCGGTGTGGCGAGTATCCCTGGCACCATAATTGGCGCAATTCTCATGGCAACCCTGAAAAATGGCTTAACGCTATTAAGTGTCCAGCCATATTTTCAACAATTAACGATCGGTATCGTCATCGTGGCGGCAGTATTCATTGACAAGATCCGCAGGCGGTGAATTCACTAACGATACCAGGGAAATTTCTGCAAGGAGGTGAGTCAAGAATTATCTGCCCTTGAAGCTTGTAAATTTCGACCGAGTAAGACTACTAGGAGTTACAAAATAAAGGAGTTGCGAGATGAAAAAAAGAATTTCTAGCCCGTTATTGATTGTGGTGGTCCTCATGTTAATGCTCTCAGCATGTGCTACGCCGACACCTGTAGCAACTGATCCGGTTGTCGAAGAAACAGCAGCCGTTGCGACAGAAGCCCCGGCAGCCGAACCCACTGAACCACCTTCAGGAGAAACTCTCACCGTGTTTGAGCAAATGCGTCAGGATTCGTTTGCTGGCATGGTTGGCTTCGAAGCGCCCAACGATCCTGAAATGCGCATTGGTCTCCTCATGATCACCATGGCTAATCCCTTCTGGGTGACTTTTGCTGACGGCGCACAAGCAATGGGTGAAGAACTAGGCATAACCGTAGACATCCAATCTGCCCCAACTGAAGGCGATATTGGTTCGCAATTGGCTACATGCGAATCAATGGTCGCGGCTGGTTATGATGCGCTGGTTATCTATCCAATTACCGAAAACAACCTCATCCCATGCATTGTGAAGGCTAATGAGGCTGGCGTACCTATTATCGAGCCGAATATCGTTAGCGATCTTTCTGCTGTTGAGGCTGCGGGCGGTGAGATTGACCAACCCAAGACCCTCGACATGTATATGATGGGTGTCAATGGCGCTCAATATATTGTTGACCAACTGGGTCCCGAAGGTGGTAAAGTTGCAATTATTGAAGGGCTTGCTGCGGCGCCCCAATCAATGGCTCGCCGAGATGGCGCAAAATCGGTATTTGAAAATGCCCCCAATATTGAACTGGTAACAAGCCAGGCGGGTGATTGGGACCGAACGGTTGCATTGAATGCTGCAACCAATATTATCCAGGCAAACCCGGATATCCGGGGGTTCTACTGTGCTAATGACGTTATGGCTTTGGCTGTTGTTGAAGCCGCAATCGCCGCCGGTAAGAAGGACCAGATCATCGTTGTGGGGACAGACTTCATCGAGGATGCCAAAGTCTCAATACAGGAAGGCTTGCTGGATGGAAGCGTTGCATTCTCGCCGTATGTATGGGGCGAGCTATCTATCCAGATGGGCGTCATGAAAGCGCAAGGAAAAGAAGTACCGAGTGAGATTCCCATTGTCCAGGTTCTTGTTTCAATAGAAAACGTAAACGACCTCGAGGACTGGAAATAGACTAGTGTAAGCTGATTTTGACCACAAAGCTTAAATATGCACACGCTGGATATATTCGTATTCAGCGTGTGCAATTGTAAAGAAATAATTTATAGGAGTATTTCCGTGAAAATAGCATTAAAGGACAAGATATGGGGATCCTTTGCGGGGCTGGCAATTGGCGATGCCATGGGAATGCCATTTCATGAGTTGACACCTGAGGAAATTCGCGCCAGGTGCGGGGGGCTGGTCACAACCTTTTTCGAAATATTCGATGATGAGTTCATCCATATTGATTTTAAAAAGGGACAGATTACAGACGATACGACATTAACCATAGTTACTGCCAGGGCAATACTTAAATACGGGCGACAAATCTCATCCGAACAATTCGTCCAGGAACTGGCACACTGGGTAAAGAACAATCAGGATGTATGGCAACATGGGAATGTATATGGTCCCAGCACAAAAGCTGCTTTCATAAACTACATTAACGGTAAATTTGACGCGCACTTGAACCAAAAAAGGTCCTGGTGTTATACAGGGACCTCGAATGGATCGATCATGCGGGTGTCTCCGGCTGGTTGGGCTTATCCTGGCAGATGGCAGGAAGCTGTTGAACTTGCTTGTAACGTCATTTTACCGACTCATCCAACCGATGTAGCGCTGTCTGCCGCCGCGGGTCAAGCGGCTGCTATTTCACAGGCATTGACCCCTGGTGCAACAATAAGCTCGGTTATTGATGCTGCCCTGGCAGGCGTGAAATTAGGGGAAGATTTCGGAAAAAAATTAGCCAGGCAGACTTCACAACGCTACCCTCTTCCAAACCTGGAACTGGCACTTGATCTCGCTGAAAAAGCAAAAGATCCGTTTGAAGCCAGTAACCTGATCCGAAGAAGTATAGGATCTCATTTTCACGCTTCAGAAACATTATCAACAGCCTTTGGAATTTTCTATGCAGCAAAAGGGGATCCAAAGTCATCAATTATTGCTGCAGTAAATAATGGAAGTGATTCCGACACAATTGCCTCCATTGTAGGTGCACTAACCGGCGCCCTGCATGGTATCAGCGCATTGCCGAAGGATTGGGTGAACACGGTGGAAGATGTAAATCATCTACATTGTGCGCAACTTGCTGAAGAGTTTGCTGCATTACCCGACGCAGAATTCAAGATCAAATAAAAATGGCTATCATCGCCATAATCCTGACCAACCCATACGGTTGCGCATGTGCCAGTTGGGGAAACGATCGTCGCCGCCAGGTTGAGGTCGGCGCACTGCTGGCAATCGATCCACGGTGGTGGCAGCGCGAGCGCCGCTGACGGGAACCCGTCACGGCAGCCGCCCTGCCCTACCTGCAAGCGCTGGGCTGGCTACTTGGCGCAGGTTGGAACTGTCACCCGGCGCACCCCGCCGAGGCATTTGTGGCTGCCCGGGTCCATTACACAGCTATCCCAGCCTTGACCAACACCCTCATCAACATTTGTCATTATATTTTGACTATACGAATTAACTTAATTCAGCCCACGCAATGACGGCATGTCCATAGCTCCTATCTGTATTGAATCTTTTCCCAGTGGCTTGATCAAACCTTGTGGCTGTGCATCATGGCGATGACCACTTTTCCTTTTTCATGCCCTGGCTAGCACATTTGATCGCTGTCATTGCCCAATTCCCTAAGTCGGGATAAGCGAGAGGCTGCCCATCACATAAGCTGCTGCGTGGATCGGCGCGGCGGTGCCACTCATCTTTTGCTGTCGTTCATGTTCTATTCTCCTTTTTCATCGTTAAAAACCGCACGGATGGGCGACTGAACCCATCCGTGCACTGCCAGTCCCGCTTGCCCCCGCATTCACCTGGCGCGGAGCTTTTCCCCGCTGCCTGTGCCCCGCTCTCTTGATCCGGTTATGCCAAGGATAGCAGGGAACGCCCCACCCCTCCCCAGAGAATCTGTGCACTCAAAGGGCAGGCGCTACAGGTTCCCGCTCATTGCAACCGTGTCGATAGGCGTCGTTTGGTGAAATCTCGATCCATCAAGGCACGGGCGCGCGCCGCCAGATGCCCATCCCCCGGCTGCCGTAGATATCCGTCGGCAGCATCTCGACCAATTGATAGCGCTCCGCGAAGCGCGTGTCACGCAGGAAGGTATTGCGCCCGTAGACCTCCAGCGCCACCAGCCAGTCGGGCTGCTCTTGCAGGATCAACTCCGCCGGTATGGCGTAGTTGATCACATAAGCCTCATCCGGCAGCGGGTAATACACCAGCGAGCGCGGCGAATTCAACCCGACCGTATCCAGGATGCGCGCGCCGGTATAGTAACCCAACACCCCCACATCACCCGCCGCCAGCGTCTCGCCCGGCTGCATCTGCGGCGTCACCTGCTCCGCCGCCTGGCGATAGAGCAATTCCAGCTTGATGAACGCCATCTCCGGCGCCGGTGTGGCTGGACCGTGGTCCAGCCGCAGGCGCCACTCCGAGAGCAGCCCCGCCAGCGGCAGCCCAATCACCACCCCCGCCGTCAGCGCGACCCTCAACCCCGCCCCCCAGGCCCGCCATTGGCAAAGCGTGCGCAGCAACTGTTCCGCCCCCAGCAGAATCAGCAGGAAATACGCCGGCAGCGGCGGCGTCAGATACCAGCGGAAGATCAGCGGGTTGGGCAACGCGAACGCCAGCAGGTACACCAGCGGGTAGAGCAGCCACATCAGCAAACGCGGCTGCGCCCGCCAGGCGCGCCACGCCCCCAGCGCGTAGAGGAACGGGAACAGCGCCAGCCCCACCCCAATGCCCGCCGCGCCCAGCAGGTTCTGCCAGTGGAACGGCGTGGCATAGTGCTGGATCAGCCGGATGAGCGACTCGCCCGCCCCCAACCGGTAGACCGCCAACTTGGCGTTGACCGATTGCGGCACCGGGCTACCGAAGGTCAGCGTGGCGAAGACCCCCCACGCCAGCCCGGGCAGCAGGAACAGCAGCACCTCGCCCCGGCGCAGCCGGTCACCCCGCCAGGCTTCATATAGACGGTGTGCCACCAGCGGCACCACCAACAGCGCAGCATCCGGACGGGTCAGCAGCGCCAGCACGCCGCACAGCGCTGCCAGTTCGCGCCGGCGCGCCAGCCACGCCGCCGCCAGCCCGGTCAACAGCAACACATAGAGCGAGGTCTCCATCCCGCCAATGGCGAAGGTCACGCTATAGGGCGCCAGCACCCACAGCAGCCCGGCGCCCATCCCCGCCAGCGGCGACCCCAGCCGCCGACCCAGCCACCACAACAACAGGCAGGTGCCGGCGTCTGCCAGCGCATTGAAGCCCAGCGCCAGCAGCGGAAAAGGCGCATCAGCGCCGCCGCTCAACGCGCCCAGCCCAGCCATCAACAGCGTATAGAGCGGCGTGGTGGTGCCCAGCACCGCCTCGCCGGGGTTGTAGACGAATCCCAGCCCCGCCAGCAGATTGCGGGCGTAGCGGAAGGTAATATAGGCGTCGTCGATGGTGCGCGCGCCGGGCAGCAGCCGGGCAACCAGCGCCAGCGCAACCAGCAAAACCGGCAGCAGCCAGCGCGGGAGTTTTGCTTGCATGGACTTCATTATAAAAACATTCCCGCCGCTAAAAAATCACCTATCCAAATCGTTAACCGCTCCCAACCCCCCGCGTTCACCCGGGTTACTCCTGGCGCCCAAACAAGTTTTCACCAACTTGTGAACCGCTTATAGGTCGATTACCTTTCGGTCCGGGTAGGACGACCCATCGCCCCCCCCCGTGCCCCTGTAACCAGATCGACCACATATCGGTAAGAGCGCTGAGGGCAGCGCCGAACTCACGGCGTGGGTGAGTTGGTGGGCGTAGGCGTATAAGTAACCGTGAAAGTCGGTGTCACGCTGGGCGTATAAGTCGGCGTGAACGTGGCGACGTTCAAGACCGGGATGCCGCCCAGATCGCCCGAAAGCGTGCCGTAACCATCCGAAACCCAACATTCCGTCCCCTGGTAGACCACCTTCCACCAGTTCGCCCAGTATGCCATGTTGCTTCTTCCAATGATCTCCACCACGTCGCCAACCGACAGGGTGAAACGGGCATCGAAGCCTGTGCTCGGTCCATAGCGGCAGTTGACCGCCTGGGTGGCGGTGTAGGTCGGGTAGGTGGGCGTTGGGGTCAGCGTGACAGTCGCCGTTTCGCTGGGCGTGTCGCTGGGTGCAGGCGTATCCGTGAGCGTCGGCGCCGCCGGTGTGAGGGTTGGGGCGCTGTCCGTCATCTCGCGGCTGACAAGCTCGGTTTGCGTGCTTGCCAGAGCCGTGCCTGTCTCGTTCAGCGCGCTGTTGCCGACCGACGGCAGGTTGCACGCCAGCATGGATAACATCAGCGCCAGCGCCGGCAGCGCCAGGCGTCGTGGGTATGAGCTTGGTTTATTCTGCATATCGCACTTTCTCCAGTGATCAATTTATTATGATAGTTGTTATCCGATTTATAACAGATATACCCCCCTGGCGCAATGGTTCATGAATACACCTCTACCCGCCATGATATAATCCGACCATCCTGCCGCCCTTGGGCGGTTTTGTGTGGAGGTTCCCGTGCGAAAGATACTCGCGATCATGCTTTTGACCCTGACGCTGGCGCTGGGGTTGGCTGCCTGCGGCGGTGAGAGCGCCACCGGCGAGGGCGCCGCCCAGGCGGTGGAATCTTACCTCACCGCATTGGTGAACAAGGACAGCGACAAACTAATGTCGCTTTCCTGCGCCGATTTCGAAGCCGATGCCACGCTGGAACTGGACGCCTTTCAGGCGGTTGAAGCCGCACTGAAGGACGCCAGTTGCGTCGAAGCCGGCACAGAAGGCGATGCGACGCTGGTCGCCTGCACCGGCGCCATCGTTGCCACCTACGGCAGTGAAGACCAGGAACTGGATCTCTCCGGGCGGGTCTACAAGGTCGTTCAAGAGGGTGGCGACTGGCTGGTGTGCGGCTACGCCAAATAATCCCGGGCGCTGCTACCGTAACAACATCCATGAAACGTTTGTGGACTAAAGAGAACCGCTGGGCGCTGCTGCTGTGCCTGATCCTGGTGCTGCTGGTGATCTTCACCGCCAGTGATGCCCCCCTGTGGATCTACCAGGGCTTTTGAGTGTCGCTCACCATCCTGCTGATCCTGATCGCCGCTGCGCTGCTGGCGCGCCTGCTGGGGCGCGGGCGGCTGCGGGTGCCGCTGCTGCTGGTCGTTTCAGTGCTGGCGGTCTTCTGGTTGCAGCCTGCCACGCCCATCCGCCGGCTGGATTTCTGGCTGCCGGTCGCCACGCTGACGCTGGCGGTGTTGGGCTGGTTGCTAACGGTGCAGCCCGATCAGCGCTGGCGGCGCGGGAACGCGCTGGCAGGTGGGCTGGTGGTGGGAGTGGTGCTGTTGGTGGCACTGACGCGCTACCTGAACCTGGATGGCATCCTGACGCCCTCACGCCCGCCGCAGTTGCACACGGTGTTGATTGTCCTTGCAGCGCTCTCGCTGGCTGGGCTGGCGCTGGCGCGCTGGAGCCAGCCTCAGCGGGGCTGGCTATGGGTGGCTTTCGCCGCGCTGGTGGGCTTGCTGGTGGTGCTCAAACTGCCGCCGCTCGCCACAACCGTCAGCGCCGGGCTGCGTGCGCTGGCGAGCCAGGATACCTCGCTGGCGAGCGCCGGTGACCTGCGCTGGCTGGGCTTCTCATACCTTGCGTTCCGCCTCATCCACACCATCCGCGACCGCCAGGCGGGGCGCCTGCCCGATGCCACCCTGGCAGAGTACCTGGTCTACATGATGTTCTTCCCGGCTCTGATGGCAGGTCCCATCGACCGGTTGGAGCGCTTCCTGAAGGACCTGCGTGCGCCGCAAGCGCCGCTGGAGGAAGACTTGCTGGCTGCCGCCCCGCGGTTGGCGGTAGGACTGCTGCGCAAGTTCGTCCTTGCCGATACTTTGGGGCTGGTGGCGCTGGGCGCCGCCAACGCGCCACACCTGCAATCGACCGCCTGGGCGTGGGTGGCGTTGTACGCCTACGCCTTCCAAATCTTCTTCGATTTCGCCGGCTATAGCGACATCGCCATCGGCGCCGGGCGGCTGTTGGGTATCCAACTGCCGGAGAACTTCAACGCGCCCTACCGCAGATCCAACCTGGCGCTGTTTTGGAACAACTGGCACATGACGCTGACGCAGTGGTTCCGGGCGTATTTCTTCAACCCCTTGACGCGCTCGCTGCGCCGCGCCAGGCACCCGCTCTCCACCGGCGCGACCATCTTGCTGACGCAGGTCAGCACCATGGTGTTGATCGGGCTGTGGCACGGCATCACCTGGAACTTCGTCCTATGGGGCGTGTGGCACGGGCTGGGGATGTTCGTCCAGAACCGCTATTCCGAGTGGGCGCGACCGCGGATGGGTTGGCTGGAGTCCCACCCTCGGCTGCAACAGGCGGTAGGCGTCCTGAACGTGCTGGCGACCTTCCATTTTGTGGCGCTGGGCTGGGTATGGTTTGCACTGCCAACGCCGGCGCTCTCGTTGAGCGTATTCAAGGTATTATTGGGGCGATTATGAACATAAACCCTTGTACATAATCTTTGTGTCTGTGGTTAATATTTATCCCATGAAAAGATTGACCCTCCTTCTCGCCTTCGCTGCCATCATCCTGCTGGCAGCTTGCGCGCAACAAGAAACGCCGGATCCCATCGCCCAGCAGATCACGCTGGATATTGCCGTCGCCACGCTGGCAGCACAGGCGCAATCGACCGCCCAGCTCACCCCCACCCCCCCACCCCCGCCCACCAACACCCCCACCGTTGGTCCCAGTCCAACCGTCACGCCGGATACGCGCCCGGACCCAATGCAATGGTCCAGTTGGTCGATCA
>JABLXM010000058.1 GCA_013177815.1 Anaerolineae bacterium
TGGGGTGAAGGTGATGAGGATGATAAACTCTCGCGGGCAATTACTGGTTGCTTGGAAGCTGCAAATCAACAAGGATTGTCATCGCTTTCTATGCCGCCAATTTCGACAGGAATATTCGGCTTCCCCAAAGACCGCGCTGCTTTGATCTTTTTTGACGCCATTCAAAAGTTCAATAGCAGCGGACGAAACACATCGTTATCACAAACCCGAATCGTCATCATTGATATCAGCGGGGCAGACATATTCGCCAAAGCATTCGACCATTGGCAGGGGGCAAAATGACCCATTCGAATGAACTTCACCTGATGGTGGCGTTATGATCACGTCGATTCATAATCCCAAAGTCAAGCAATTCCAGCAATGGCTGGTGCGCGGAAAAGCAAGGCGTGAAAGCGGGCGCATCGTTTTGGAAGGGGTGCGCCTGATCGAAGCAGCGATCCTGGCGGGATATTCCCCTGAGCTGGTGTTGTTCAGCAAGGCGCTCAACGAACGGGGGCGGCAATTACTAACCGGGTTGGAGCGAACAGAGATCATCGAAGTGGATAGTTCGGTGCTTGAAAAAGTGAGCGATACCGAGACCAGCCAGGGCATCCTGGCAAGCCTGCCAATGTTCGAAATTCCGTTACCAGCCAAACCCGAACTTCTTCTACTGTTAGACCGCCTTCAAGATCCCGGGAACGCCGGGACATTACTGCGTTCCGCCCTGGGCGCCGGCGCGCAAGGGGTGATCTTCAGTCAGGGATCGGTCGACCCGTTCTCTCCGAAGGTGCTGCGGGCGGCGATGGGCGCTCACTTCCACCTGCCCATCAGGACCTTATCCATCCATGAAATCGATCAACAGTTCCATGATGACATCCAGACGTGGGTGACAGACGCTGTGGACGGAATGCCTTACTGGCAGGTGGATTATCGGCAGCCATTGATGTTGGCGATAGGTTCCGAAGCCGGCGGAATAAGCACTGAAATCCGAGCGATGAGCGTGGGCACCATCACAATCCCAATCACAGACGGCATCGAATCACTGAACGCTGCCATCGCGGGCAGCATCATACTTTTCGAAGCCAGACGCCAGAGGATGACATGAAGATCCGAAGCATTACTTGTTTCGCAACCCATGAAAACCCTGATGGGTTCGAAGCGGTCAAACGCCTGGGGGCGTTCGCAAACGCTTGCGCCCATGCAATGAGCGATATTGGGGTCGAAACCCAATCCACCCGCTTTGCGACGCAACCGTTCCCGGAGTATCTCAACCTGGGGGACCCAACAGATGCGATGCAGCAGGTACAAGAACTTGAAAAACACGCCAACGACGCCGGTTTTCTATACCTTTCGATCGGTACTGCGCCAGCGAACGATATCACCGGCATGGCAGCGATCCCGGAAATGCTGGCGAATTCACAGAATGTGTTCGCCACCTGCCAAACAACGACGCCAACCCACGCGCTGTCGATGCCTGCCGTGCTGAAGTGTGCAGACGTGATCATTACCAACGCGAAAAACGGCGGGGACGGCTTCACCAACTTAAGGTTCGCCGCGCTGGCAAACGTGGATGCGCATGTTCCTTTTTTTCCGGCTGCATTTCACGACGGCGGCGCGCCAGCATGTGGGCTGGCGATGGAATGCGCGGACGTCGTGCTGGGCGGCTTGGTTCAAAGCAGCTCACTTTCAGATGCCAGGCAACAGATCCTGGGTGAACTTGAGCAGGCGGCGCGCATGATCTCAAACGCTTTGATACCACTGTGCGAGCAGCACGGCGTGAGATGGCTGGGGTTCGACTTTTCACCCGCGCCCTTCCCAACTGAATGGTGTTCGCTGGCTGCGGCGATCGAACGAATGGGCGGCATGATCGGGCAGCACGGGGCACTGGCAAGCGCGGCATGGGTTGCAGACATGCTGGACGCCGGTCGTTGGCAACGCTGCGGATTCAACGGGTTGATGCTGCCGGTGCTCGAAGATGCCAGAATGGCAGAGCGAACACGGGGAGGGCAACTGACCACCAAGGATTTGCTGATGTATTCGGCAGTATGCGGCACCGGATTGGACACCGTGCCGCTGCCGGGTGGCGTTACCCGAGATCAAATCGCAGCGCTCCTGATGGATATTTCCGCCCTGGCACTACGACTGGACAAGCCCCTGACCGCCCGTTTGATGCCCATCCCGGGGCTGACGGCGGGGGAAAGGACGCAATATGATTTCACTTACTTCATCAACGGCGAAGTGATGCGGCTGGATGGATCGGCTGCAGGGGGCTGGTTACAATCAGAGGGACCTATCCCACTGAGCGCCAAGAGACGAACGGGGCGTGGGAATATCAGCGAACCTGCTTGAAATTGATGACGATCAGGTTGCTTTGACAATCCTCATAGGTATCAAAGAAAACACGCTCGGAGAGCGGGATGCCAGCTTGATCGAGCAACCGCAACCATAACGATGAACGCGACGCGATCGGAATATCACCCAGAGTGAACTCGTAACCCGCCTGACCATATTGACGCACGGTGCCGGTCAGGCTGGTCAGGTTCATTGCTTTGTTATCCAAGCTACCACCCAATTGGACGGTGATGCCGGTATAAGAACGCCCCTGCAGGTCGACCACCTGCCCACCCACGCCGAGCCAATTGCAGCCACGTTCGGGATACAAAACCGAGGCATTGATGGCTGCCGGCGGACTTTGAAGGATGAAGGCATAGCTCGAGCGAACCGGTGTAGGTGTATCCACCCGGATGGTGGGGATGAGGGCTATTTCAGTGGGAGGCGTCACTTCCTGCGTGGCAGTGTGAGTTGGTTTGTTCTCAAGGACGAGCGGCGTCAGGGTCGCTGCGGCGGTGGGGGTTTGGCTTGGCACAACACCCGGAACAGTTTCGGTGGGAATGACGATCACGGCTGGTAAAGTGGGCGGCGGAAAGGGATTGAACGCCGTATAGGGGTCACGAAACACAAGCGCAAAGAAAACAACGAAAATCACAGCCACAAGGAGCATCAGGGCAGTCAACAGGTTCCAAAAGAAGGAACCACTGCCCTTCTTTTTGGGTATGTTGGGAGTGAATTCTATTTCGTCAAAATCGATCGAATCGAGATCCATCATCACCTGTCTATGTTCATTATATTTCAGCTAGCCAGCCACGTAAACTTCGATATTGCTCGCTTCCCTCAAGCCATCGATCAGGGCGTCAAATCGGTCTTCACGGAATTTATCCTGCATGTCCGAGGTCAGGGCACGATTGGCTTCTTTTTCCTCGATGTAGACGAGATGATAACCTATCTCTGTTTCAACAATATTGCTGAACTGCCCGACATCAAGATCGAAGATGGCTTCGTCCAACTGAGGGTAAAAAACGTAACCGGGAATAAGCCACCCCAGGTCACCACCCGTCAATGAGTCATATTCATAAGCCAATTCGAGGAAATTCACCCCCGCCACCAATTGCTGGTAGGCTGAATTCGCCTCGCCTTGATCTTTAACGAAAATCTGACGGACATGCACCTGGTCTGCGGTCGTGGGGATTTCCGCCAACCACTGATCCTGCTGCCAGGACGCCTCAATACCTATACGCATCCAATTTCGAAAGGATTCCTGAGTGTAAAAATTTTGTTGCAGCCAAGAATTCAAGGCATCCGTTCCATCCATACCCTGCGCCAACGCATCGATGCGGCTATCCAAATCCTCATCACCCAATCGAAAGCCATTATTGCGAGCAGTTTGCGCAAGAAGAACCTGGTCGATCAACTCGTCGATCACAAGCGAGTTAATTTGATCCGGCTGTAGTTCCGTACCCGTCTCAACGGCTGCGGCTTGAAGCCGCGCGACCTCCGCTTCAAAATCAGCCAGTAAGATCCCTTCCCCATTAACGCTAGCTGCCAACGGCTGCGGGGTTACAGTGGCGGTTGGCAAGACAACCATAACCGTCGCCTCCGCGGTTGCGGGCAGTGAGGTTGAGTTATTGGAATTACAGGCGCCTAATATCGTAGCAACCAATAAGAGCAACAAATACTCTTTGCAACGATGCATGCATTTGATTATAATTCAGAATGCGCATGGATAAAAAAACTAAGTTGAATTCACCTGCAATCTCCCGTTTGGCGCGATCATTATCCCGCTGGCTGAGACCGGGATTGGGCGTCAAGCGTTGGCTGGCTGTAATCCTCGCCGGGACCACCCTGGTGGGGCTGGGGTTCGCGGTGCTGATCTTGGATGTCTATCGCACCGCGCCGGAAACCTGGTGGCTGCCGATCATTTCGACGCTATCGCTGCGGTTCCTGGACCGGACACTGCGTGGCATCATCTTTGGGGGCAGCGGCGTATTCCTGATCCTGTTCGGCATCCTAGGGCTCAATCGATCGTTATTACGACCTTTCATGCAACCCGGCAAAGACCTGCTGGAACAGGTAACCGCCTACCGGCGGAAAGATCGTGGACCGCGCATCGTTGCAATTGGCGGCGGGACCGGGCTTTCGATCCTGCTGCGCGGTCTGAAGGGGTACACCAACAACCTGACCGCCATCGTAACGGTCGCTGACGACGGCGGATCATCCGGCGAACTACGGCGAAATATGGGTGTGTTACCACCCGGTGATATCCGCAATTGCCTGGCTGCGTTATCCAACGATGAAGACATGATGACGCAGTTGTTCCAATATCGCTTTGGCGCCGGCGCTGGATTGAATGGGCATACTCTGGGCAATCTCCTGATCACTGCGTTGACCGATATTACCGGAAGTTTCGAGGAAGCGGTGGCAGAGAGTGGAAAAGTGCTGGCAGTGAAAGGGCGGGTGATCCCATCCACATTGCATGATGTGAGATTGGTGGCGGATGTGATGGACGAGGGGGCAAAAAAGGAACGGCGGGTGAAAGGCGAGAGCGCCATCCCACAAGCAAGCGGTGAAATCAAGCATGTTTGGCTGGAACCCAACAACCCACTGGCATACCCGCCAGCTTTACAAGCCATCCTGGCGGCTGACCTGATCGTCGTTGGTCCGGGCAGTTTGTTCACCAGCATCCTGCCAAACCTGCTGGTGCCAGACCTGGCAGACGCGTTGATCGCCAGCCGCGCCCTCAAGTTCTATGTCTGCAATCTCGCCACCCAACGGGGCGAGACAGACGATTTTCATTGCGGTGACCATATCAGCGCAATCGTCCGGCACCTAAATACCAACCCATTCGACATCATCGTATGCAACAATGACTACAACCATCAGATGCCCAAAGGGGTGGAATGGGTGACGCCTGAAGACAGCTTCATCGCCAACAACACCGCCTACCTGGCAAGCCTGGTCGATCCGCAATACCCGTGGCGGCACAATAGCAATAAATTATCGCAGGTGATCCTGGACCTCTATTTCGAGCGCACCGGACCGACCAACGGGGGAGAGGAATTAACCAAAGATTAACCCTCACAGCAATATTGTCTAAACATTGCGTGGTAGAATCACAACAAACATCTTTCGGAGGATCTCATGACTGTGAAAGTAGGCATCAACGGATTCGGTCGCATCGGCAGGCAGGTATTCAAAGCAATCAATGAAACGGCAGGCGATAAACTTGAGGTCGTCGCAATCAACGACCTGTTCGACACCGCACAGAACGCTCACCTGTTCAAGTACGACTCGAATTATGGCATCTATCCAGGATCGGTGGCGATCGATGGCAACGATCTGGTTGTCGACGGCAAGCACGTAAAGGTGTTCGCAGAAAAGGACCCCGGCAACTTGATGTGGAAAGACCTGGGCGTCGAGATCGTGATCGAAGCGACCGGCGTTTTCACCGATGCGATCGGTGATCCCGCCAAAGGGAAACCGGGCGCCAATGTTCACATCCAGAAAGGCGGCGCCAAAAAGGTCATCATTTCAGCACCAGCCAAGAACGAGGACGTCACCCTGGTGCTGGGCGTGAACGACAAGAGTTATGACCCCAATAAACACCATGTGCTCTCGAACGCCTCGTGCACAACCAACTGCCTGGCGCCAGCGGCAAAAGTCGTCAACGACACCTTTGGCATCCAGAAAGCAATGATGACCACCATCCATTCCTACACGAATGACCAGGTGATCCTGGACCAGGGGCACAAAAAAGAAATGCGCCGCTCACGCGCTGCCGGCTTGAACATCATACCGACAACAACCGGGGCTGCCAAAGCCATCGCCCTGGTCATCCCTGAATTGAAGGGGAAATTCGATGGTTACTCGTTGCGGGTGCCGACCCCGACGGTCTCGATCGTAGATTTTACCGCCCAGATCGAAAAATCCACCACCAAAGAAGAGCTCAACCAGACCTTCATCGATGCTGCCAATGGCGCCTTGAAAGGCATTCTGGGCTACACGGAAGGCAAACCGGGGGACCCGTTGGTCTCCATGGACTTCAAAGGTGATCCCCGATCATCGATCGTCGACCTGCCGACGAATATGGTGATGGGCGGCAATCTGATCAAGGTGGTTGCCTGGTACGACAATGAATGGGGTTACTCCTGCCGCACGGCTGACATGGCAGTCATGGTCGCAGACAAGCTATAAAACCTTGCGAATGACTTGCAACCAGAAAGCATGGCGATAACCAAGTTCCAATAGGGTTCCGAGGCGAAGCGAAATTATTCGCTTCGCCTTTGCATGCCTGGCGCAATCAAAAATATTGCATTCTGTGAAATTTTGGAGGATCGATATGTTCAATAAAAAAACCATCAAGGATATCGAAGTCACAGGCAAAAAAGTGCTGGTGCGGGTGGATTTCAATGTTCCGATCAAGGATGGGATCGTCAGCGATGATACACGTATCCGCGCGGCGCTCCCAACCATACGTTATCTCATTGATCATAACGCTGCGGTAATCCTGTGTTCCCATCTCGGCAGACCGAAAGGCGGCTCGGAAGCAAAATTCAGCCTGAAACCGGTGGCGGAATACCTGGCAACGCTGGTGGAGTTCCCAATACACTTCGCAGAGGACTGCATTGGCGACGCAGCAACCCAGGCTGCCGGGGCACTCCAGAAGGGCGAGGTGCTGGTGCTCGAGAATACACGATTCCATGTGGAGGAAGAAAAGAATGACCCGGAGATGGCGCAAAAACTGGCGGCACTGGCAGACGTATACGTGAACGATGCATTTGGTTCAGCCCACCGCGCGCACGCCTCGACCGAGGGCGTCACCCACTTCCTGCCAAGCGTGGCTGGCTTTCTGATGGAGAAGGAAATTCAATACCTGGGTCAAGCCATCGACGATCCGAAACAACCCTTTGTTGCCATCCTCGGCGGGGCAAAGATCGGCGACAAGATCGGCGTGATCAAGAACCTGTTGACGAAAGCCGAAACCATCCTGATCGGCGGCGGCATGGCAAACACATTCTTCGCCGCACAGGGATACCCGTTGGGCTCTTCACTGGTCGACAATGATTCGATTGAAGTGGCGCGGGAGTTGTTGCAATCGGCTGGCGCACGCTTACGATTGCCGGTGGATGTGGTCATCGCACAAAAGATCGAACCGGGCGCAGAAACGCGCAGCATGGATATGGGACCAATTCCCGACGGCTGGTCAATCCTGGATATTGGACCGGCAACCGTGGAAGGTTACGCGAAGGTCATCGCAACGGCTGGCACGATCGTCTGGAATGGACCAATGGGCGTGTTCGAAGTGCCCGAATTCGCCCAGGGCACGCTGGGGATTGCCAAAGCCGTGGCGGGAAGCAACGCGGTGAGTGTGATCGGCGGTGGCGAGTCGGTTGCCGCCATTCAACAATCGGGGTTGGCGGATAAAATCACTCACATCTCCACGGGCGGCGGTGCCTCGCTGGAAATGCTGGAAGGATTGGAACTGCCAGGCGTTGCGGCGCTGCAAGATAAATAAAGCATCCATCGAACAGAGAGCAACCAGTGAACCCGGAAACGCAGCTTCGCCGGATCATTAATCAACTGAAGACCCATTTGACGGTTCCTCCCACCTTTGGTAAAATCCTTTGGCTGTGCGTTGTACCCTTCGCACAAGTAATTAAGCTTTGAAAGGGCTTGAAGATGAAAGTATTGTTATTGAAGGACGTTTATAAATTGGGACGCGCGGGGGATATCAAGAAAGTCGCTGACGGTTATGGTAGAAATTTTCTAATTCCTCAAGGCTTGGCGATGCTGGCAACCCCCGGTGCGATGAAACAAGCAGATACAATCCGCACCAAGGCAAGTACGCAACGAGCGCTCCTGAACGATGAACTCGGCGGACTCGCTGAGATGCTTTCAAAAATGGTGCTGACCTTTGGCGCCAAAGCCGGCGAAACCGGAAAGCTATATGGCTCGATCACGACACAGATGATCGCAGACGCCATCAATGCGAAGTTGGGCGAGGAAAAGATCGACCGGCGGCATATCGAGCTGCAACCGATCCGGGCGCTGGGCGAGTATCCGGCACAGATTCGCCTCACGATCGATCTGGTGCCATCCGTCAACGTGATCGTCCACCGCGAGGGCGAAGCCCCCAAGGTCGAAACAGCAAAGACGACAGTTAAGGAAGCGGCGCCGATGGCAGAGGAAAGTGCGTCAGTCAAAAGCAGCAGCGACGAGCTGGTCGAAGAAGCCAGCGAGTTGAAACCCCCGCAGGATGAATTGGAAGCGGTCGAACTGCCAGAGGAAGGAAACCCAGAGGGCGACAGCGAAGGTTAATTCGCCACCAACTTGGACAACCAGCCGACCAATCTCTGGAATCCAGAGTTGGTCGGTATTCATTATATAATATCGCCTAAACCATGCCTAATACTGCCGGATATTTGCTGCGCATCGCCCGTGAGTCGAAAGACCTGTCACTTGAACAGGTGGCGAATGTCACGCATATCCGCTTGAAGTACCTAGAAGCGCTGGAAAACGACCAAATCGACCTGTTGCCTTCACCGATCCAGGGGAGGGGGTTCCTACGCCTGTACGCGGAATTCCTAGACCTGGACCCACTGGCATTGCTGCAAGTGTGGGACGAGCGGGATGCGGAGATCAGCGGAGATGATGTGACGCCCGGCAATGATGCGGACGTCTATGAACCAGACACGGCGGGAGGAACGCCACAACAGTTCAAGCCTGACAGCATAGCGGAATCCGTGGAACCTGATGAACCGGTGGGCGAAAAACCAGAATCGATCAAACTCTTCACGACGATCGGCAATACCTTGCGCCAGCGGCGTGAATTACTCGGCTTATCACTTGAAGACGTCGAGCAGGTAACCCACCTCCGCATCCACTACCTGAAGTTAATAGAAGCGGGTCAGGTGAATGACTTGCCGTCTTTGGTCCAGGCGCGCGGAATGCTACAGAATTATGCCCGCTTCCTGGAAATGGATACCGATTCGATATTATTACAATACGCACAAGGGCTGGAAGCAAGAAGGCTGGAACTCCTTGGAGCGGACGGGGAAAAAACCAGCAGGCGCCAAGCCGGCGTAACACGACCTTCACTCGCACGCCGCCTGGTGACACCGGATATGTTGATCGGGATCGGGTTGATCCTGGTTTTGATGACCTTCGTGGTTTGGAGCGCATCACAGGCGTCTGCTGTGCGGCGAGGACTGGCGACACCGACGCTGCTGCCAATTTCGGAACTGCTGGCAGTAACCACATCCACGGATATTAACCTGAACACAGAAACACCGACGGTTGTCTTTACGCGCCCGCCGGGCGAGGACAATGTATTGCCAACTTCCGGCGGCGATGCGGGGCTCGCTCCGACCGAGGCGTTCATCGATACGAGCGTGCTGCAAATCCAGATGATCGCCAAACAACGCACCTGGCTCAAGGTCATTAGCGATGGCGAAGAGGTATTCAACGCCAGGCTGGTGCCGGGGAACGCCTACCAGTTTTCTGGAAATGAGCTGGTGGAGGTGACAACCGGCAATGCGGTCGCGATCCAGGTATTCTTCAATTCCAGCGATCTCGGTTCGTTGGGCGTAACCGGGCAGGTGGTAGCGCTGCAATTCACCCGCTCGGGCATCCTGACTCCGACGGCTGCTTTCTCGCCCGCGCCAACTGCAACCCCACTGGCAACCGTAACATTGGCGCCGACACCCACCGTCCAAACACCAACAGTGACACCTTTCATCCCATGACCATGAATGACAAATCCTTTTACCTGCTTTCGCTGGGGTGCGCGAAGAATACGGTCGACTCAGCCTCGATCTCGGACATATTGATCAATGATGGCTACGCGCAATTCGATGATCCGCGCCACGCCAAGGTGCTGATCGTCAACACGTGCGGGTTCATCCAGCCTGCCCGGGAAGAATCGATCTCCGAATTGAAACGACTGGCAAAACGAAAAAAAAACGGGCAAGTATTAATCGCAACCGGCTGCCTGCCGGAGCGCCACCGTCAATTGATCGTGGACGAGGTGCCAGGAATAAGTGGGATCCTGGGAACGCGAAACTGGTCAAATATCCTGAATGTCATCACGCAGGCTTCGCAACATGACGCGACCAGATATGATCTACCTCTCGAGACCTCCAGGAGGGATACCCCCTCACCCCATCGATATGCCATCGAAGGTCATTACGCCTATTTGAAGATCGCTGATGGGTGCCGACGCCCATGCGCATTTTGCTCCATCCCGTTGATAAAAGGGACTGCCATATCCAGAAGGATGGATGAGGTCCTGACAGAAGCCAGGCAATTATCCCAAAAAGGCATTCGGGAATTAATTCTCATTGCACAGGATACAAGCGATTACGGCAGGGATCTTGGCATGGTCGACGGATTGAGCCAATTGCTCGAGGCGCTTGGGAACCTGCCAGAGCGAATCCCCTGGGTGCGGGTGATGTACGCCTACCCGGGTGCGATCAGCAACCGCATGATCGAAACGATGGCGAAACACTCAAACATCGTGCATTACCTGGATATGCCCTTGCAACACGCCCACCCCGATATCCTCAAGGGCATGAAACGCCCTGCGAATTTAGATTGGGTGCGCAAGACGATCGAAGAAATGCGCGCTGCGATGCCCAACCTGGCAATTCGGACGACCTTCATCGTTGGCTACCCGGGCGAAACAGAGACACATTTCCAAACCCTGTTGGATTTTATGAGCGAAATTCAATTCGACCGCGCCAGTGCATTCCCTTTCTTCTTTGAGCCGGGAACGGCGAGCGAAACCTACGGGGACCCCATCGCTCCGGAAGTCAAACAAGAACGGCTGGAACGGTTGATGGCGCACCAGGCTGAGATCTCTTTACGACAAAATCAGAAATGGATCGGGAGAACGCTCGATGTGCTGGCTGAAGGAAAGGATGGGGGCATCACGATCAGTCGATCATTCCGCGACGCGCCGGAGATCGACGGGTTGGTGATCGTAGAAGGCGAATTGCCGTTAGGTGAGATCACCCCGGTCATGATCACCGGTGCGCTTACGCATGATTTGATCGCCCAGCCATTGAATTGATCATCTCCAGCCAGCTTTTGCGGAAGAGACAAATCGCCGCCACCATGGCGGGCACACCCAGGGCGGGAAAACTAAAGACCGGTGATTCTGCAAACACTGACCAAATAAAAATCAAGAACATCAGGCAGCCAAAATAAACAAACACAAACCAGCGTTTTTTCAACCAGGCGGGAATGACAGACGGACGAAGCAACAGCCAGGACGCGATCAGCACGACGCCCAGCGCCAATACAGATTTAACCAAGATCGACCAATGCTGGAGACCCCAGAATGGCAATATGATCAACAGGGCAAATGCCACACCGACACGTCGCGAACTCCGATTGGATGACGCGATCAGAATCATCATGACATAGACAAACCCAATGAAAAGTAAAATGTTGATCATCGTGACCATTGGAACCTCACAAATCTTCGATAATTATCCCGAGACATTGCTATTGGATCGATGGGTCTAAATAACACGAATACGTGACAACGAATTGTTGAGATTCTTCGCCTTGGCTTTGCTTCGGCTCAGAACGACCCACTTTTCCAATAGGCAGCAATTTGAGTTAATTAAGATCGTGCAAGGTTCGTGCCGAATACGGCGGTCATTGAATTCTTGCCCAGGCGGTCAGACCAAGAACGACAACGCCCAAGCCAAGGTTGATGCGGTGAAGGGTCATCAGGCGTAATTGCGACGACCGCAAGCTGTCCGGTAGATAATTTTTTCCTGCCTGGTTACGCAACAACAAGCGTTCGATATCAGGCAGCACCGTCGAACCGGTAATCAATGTGACCAACCCCATAACAAGAACGACGATATGTTTAATGAAGATGAGAATGGACCAAGTATTCGAGATGACCAACATCCCTTGATACTGGTTGCTGGCGCTGAGCTGGAAAAGTCCACTAACCCCCAGAAGCAACAAGGCAAACCAAGCCACCCGATTAAGCCACCTGGAAACCTGGAGCGTGAGCGGGGCGTGACGATCCGATCTTACCATCGCTCTCTCTGATGGGTAGATCAATAAAACCACCACCGCCAGCCCCCCAAGCCAGACGATGGTGGCGAGCATATGTGACCAATAGAACCCTGCCAATATCCAAGTAGGAATCTGCGACATACCCCGTTACGGTTACGGTTCCGGTGTCACGGGTGTTTCCGACGGCGTTTCTTCGGGCGTCACTTCAGTTTCGGTCGTTTCGGCAGCGGTTGGCTCCGCTGTTACCGGAACGGGGGTAGCTGTCGGCGGAGAGCAAACCAACTGCGCTTGCGTGGCTGTGGCAACCAGGACCTGATCATAACCAATCGTCAGCGCCAAATTATACTGATCGCGTGCGCCGCAGGCATCACCGGCGATGAAGAGTTTGTCTCCGTAATTCATCAAAGCAATGCGATAGCGTTCCTGCGTCGTCCAGCCTGATCCATCGCGTAAATTTGGCAATGCCGGATAGACTTGACTGAAGTAATAAACCACCTTTTCCCAGTCCACTTCCCAGAAGCTGGCTCCGGTCAAATAAAAACGCGCCCATGTGCGATATCCGTCCGCCTCTTTATCAAGCGGACCAAATTTTTCGGTGAGCGCCAGATCGTACATGCCGCCTTCAAGGTTGCCCTCTTTCAGTATCTTATCGACGCCACGATATCGCAAGGCGATATAGTACATGCCATCAACCTGAAGGGTTTTGTAATTCAAATTCGTATCACGTAACGCATCCAATGTGATGAGTGCATTGACCCAATCACCGGCGCGCATAAAAGCCTGCGCCTGATTGAATATCTCGTCCTCATTGCGCGTATCGGGCGTAGAGGTTGGTTCGAAGGTGGGTGTGAATGCGGCAGTCGGCGTGGTTTGTTCTGCCATTTTCAACATCACTTCTGCCAACTTTTCCGCGGCGCCCGGGAACTGCGGATCCAAACGGATGACATATTCAAACCGCTGTCGCGCGACCTCATACCTGCCGGCTTCAAGATCTTGTACGCCCATCTGAAACTGGGTGGCAGCCGCCAAAGCCACCTGGCTTTGCAAATTTTGCTGGCGGTCGGTGATGGCAAAACGATAACCAACCAACCCACCCAAGACGCCCAGCAAAATGACAACCAGGATGCCAAAGATCACCACGCGACCACGTTTTGGTTTTTTCCCGCCATCCGTCGGAATATCCTCGGAGGCTGGCGGACCTGGCGGAGGAACATTCACCTGGTGTGGAGCCGTATCATCAACCCTGTCACTCCCGGAGGGAATGGCACCAATCTCATCGTCTATCGGTGTAGGTCGATTCTCGGAGTCTTCCGCTGTACTTTGTCCTGCTTCTGGAGCAGCAGGAGCAACAGCGATGGTTTCATCAAGGTCATTCCGGGCATCAGTGGCATTGGGCATCGCAATCGTATCATCCAAAATATCATCACGAATTGGCGAGGATGGACGAGTAGCTTCTACCTCATCACCATCACCCACGGGTTGACCTGGTTGGACGTTATCATATTCTTGGTTGTTCATGGAAGCAATTATACCGCAGCAAGTTTCACAATCTTAATAATAATCTAATTTCGGGAAGCACAACCAGGATCATCACGACCGCGCCGCCCACCATCGCAATCAGCGAGGATAAAACGGCTGGCAAGCCAGTGAAGGTCGTCATGATCAACAGCGTTACAGCAGCGCTGAGAACGGCAGCCAGGGTGGCGCGCAAGAACGTTGCGCCCACAGCCGAAGGGCGTTCGCCACGCGCAAAGAGGATGATGATCAAGAATACTGCCTGACAAGTGAAGGCAATGGCGTCGGTCAGGCTGATACCCGGACCGCCCAGAGATCGATACAGCACCGATCCCAGCCCGATATAAATCGTGACATTCAAGATGGCACCCAACAATGGGATGACCGCATTTTGACGCGCATAGAATGAGCGGGCTGCCAGTTCCAACAAGCAATGACCGGTAAGACCAAGCAGGTAGCCACGGGTGACCCAAAGCAACAGATCGGTGCCGGCTTGGTCATAGCCAAACGCCAGAACCAGGAGCGGGCGCAACCCAATCGCCATGATCGCCGCAGTAGGCAATGTAATCGCCAGCAACACCCGTAAGGCTTTGGAAACAGTTTGTGTGAATTGCACGTGCTCGCCTTTGGAGAAGTGCTCCGACAAAGTTGGCAAGAGCGCCGTGCCGATTGCAGTTCCAACCAAGGTCTCCGGAACTTGTTGTATCATCCAGCCATAAGCAAGCGCTGTTACCGTGCCGACCT
Source organism: Anaerolineae bacterium (assembly GCA_013177815.1). Classification (GTDB taxonomy): domain Bacteria; phylum Chloroflexota; class Anaerolineae; order Anaerolineales; family Anaerolineaceae; genus JABLXM01. The sequence continues at coordinate 14,611 of JABLXM010000058.1, forward strand.
CCAGGCGTGATGCCAGGTTATCACGAACCAGAAAAATCAATTGGATGATGCCCATGTTCGCCAGGCGCGGGACCATCAGGCGCATCACTTTGGCAACGGATGGGTCGCGCAAACCAAAGCCGGCGGTCCATTTGAACTGGTAGCGGAGAAGACCAGGGACCTGGATCAGCAGGTGCAACACTGCGCCAATAATGACCCCATAGACCAATCCATGAACGCCTAAACCAAAGGCAGGCAACTGAAAAGACCCGACCCTTAAACCTTCTGTAGGCGAGAGCACAGTGGCGCCAAAGATCTGTCCGGCGTTATACAGCAGCGGGGCAATCGCGGGAAAGAAGAAATGTTGGTTGGCTTGCAAGCCAGCCATGACCAACCCACTGATGGAAAAGATCATGGTGGCGATAAGGTTCAAGCGCATTAATTCAGTGACGAGCGCCTGGTCGGTCTGGTTGAAGCCAGGGGCAATGCCCAATTCCCATCCTACAAGCCAATCTGCGCTGAAAGCGACGAGAACAGACAACACACCCGTAACGAGGAATGCCAGATTAGCCACACGGGAGAATAACTTCCAGGCTTCACCACGACCTTTGGTCGTCAAGACTTCTGTCAGAACCGGGATGAAGGCAACAGCCAGTGCACCGCCAGTGATAAGCGCAAAGAGCAGGTCGGGTATATTGTTGGCGACGTTGAAGGCATCCAGTTCAGTCGATAGACCAAACATACGACCAATGATGATCTGGCGAAGGAACGCCAACACTTTATCAAGCGCAAAGAAAAACGCCAGCATTATGGAAATTCGGGTAAGTTTGCTCATATCACCAGCAACCAATACAACAGGAAATCACCTGCCCATTATAACGGTAGAATAGAAAATCCCCGGGGTTACCCCAGGGGATGGGTGTGCCTCCACGGAGATTCGAACTCCGGTTTTAGCCTTGAAAGGGCTGCGTCCTAGTCCCCTAGACGATGGAGGCAATTTATTACTGGGGAATTTTACCAGATGCACCCATGAGGGTCAAGGATTGATATGATTCTGACATGGTTCGCCGGCATTGCTGGCACACCCAATCAGCACCTGTTATTGCATGGCATAATGCACAATCACGGATGGCGGGACTGCACCGCCATCCGTGACCGACACGATCAATGAGCTTGAATTACGCCACTTCCAGATAACGAGAAACCTCCCAATCCATCACGTTCATGCGATAGGTTTCCCACTCCTCCGTTTTGGCTCGCCGGAAGGCTGTATAAATTTCGTCACCTAGCGCGTTCTTGATCACCTCATCCTGCGCCAGTTCATCCATCGCCTCTTTCAATGATCCCGGCAATTCACGGATCCCCAGCGCTTTACGCTCATCATACGACAGGTGATAGACGTTCACATTGTTGAGCGGTCGCGGTAAGGATGGGTTGCTCTCCATCCCATCCATCCCTGCTGCCAGCATCACCAAGAAGGTCAAGTACGGGTTCGATGATGGGTCCGGGCAGCGCAGCTCTGCCCGGGTGGCTTTTTCCATCCCGGGTGTATAACGGGGGATGCGGATCAACGCCGACCGGTTGGTCTGTGCCCAACCAATATAGACCGGTGCTTCATAACCCGGCACCAATCGTTTGTAGGAGTTGACGGTTGGAGCGACCACTGCCGCAAAGCCGCGCGCATGCTTCAACTGCCCGGCGATAAAACTATATGCCATCTGGGAAAGTTTGAACTCGTCATTGCGATCGAAGAATAAATTATCGCCCGCTTTATCCGATATCGACTGGTGGACGTGCATGCCGGAACCATTGATGCCGAAGATCGGCTTGGGCATAAAAGAAGCGATCAATCCGTTCTGCGCTGCGATGGCTTTGACTGCCGATTTCAATGTCAACACGTTATCTGCGGTGCGTAGCGCGTCGGCGAAACGGAAATCGATCTCATGCTGACCGAGTGCAACCTCATGGTGCCCCACCTCCACTTCCAACCCCATCATCTCAAGCGCTGCCATCAGTTCGGTGCGCACCCTGACCGCGTCATCATTGGGTGAAAAATCAAAATATCCACCCACATCATGCGGCACAGGGTGAACGTTTTCCACACCATTTTTTTTGAACAGGAAAAATTCCGGTTCAGGTCCGACGTTAAACACCCAACCCTTTTTCGCCAGTTTTTCCAGGTATCGTTTCAATGCGCCGCGTGGGTCGCCGCCAAATGGTGTGTCATCCGGCGTGTAGATATCGCAAATGATGCGCGCCCGCCGCATCTCCACCGGGGACCACGGTAGAATGCAATATGTATCTGCGTCCAGTTTCAAGTGCATATCGCTTTCCTGGATGCGGGCGAACCCCTCCACCGAAGAACCATCGAACCAAACCCCATTATCCAGCGCTGCTTCCAACTGGTTGATAGGTGCATCGACGCTCTTGACTGCGCCGGTCACATCAGTGAACTGGTAAGAGATGAACCTTACCCCATCGGCTTTCACCCTGGCTAACAATTCTTTCTTGTCCATATCGACCTCCTTTTCATACTTAAATAAAATACCAGCAGTCCGGCGCTGCTGGTTATATCCGTGTATCATGCCATGCAGCCCTTCCAATAGATAGCCGCGGTAAAAAAATTACCGGTCTTTACCATCACTAAGCACACCTTGAGGCAACTGTCGCCAGTTGTTATTCGGTTGGTGCTTTTTCTGGAAGGGAAGGAAAGCCCGTGACCAGGCTTCAGAGGCATCCGCTGATCGTTCGATTTTTCCCGGTCACCCCCCCTGCCGGGTTAGCGTTCTCCTCGCGGAGAAGAACCTCCTCCTCGTCATCTCAAAATGGATTTGAGACTCAGCCGCTATATCCCATTATTCAGTTGTAATTGCTCAACCGCCCTATAGTTGTTGGCAGCATATTAGCATAGCCCCTTGATTTATGTCAAGGGTTATCCATCAATATATTCCAGAATACTTTATGATCAATTGCAATTCCTTTCACTTGACAACACGAACATATGTACTATAATCATAAATGGAACAACTTTTGTTCTCGGCTATAATTATTCCATACTTCAACAGGAGAGACGCAATGGCTCGCAAACCTCTGTCAACCGATCCATCCCTGACTGACCGTTCCAATCCGGACATGGAAGATGCCCGCCGGGTCGTTCTTGATAAAGCACTTGGCGAGATTATAAAGAGATATGGTGAGGGTTCCATCATGCGCATGGGCGAAGCCCGCCACTTGGCGGTCGAAGCTATCCCAACCGGGTCACTGTCGTTGGACCTCGCCCTGGGTGTGGGTGGCATCCCGCGTGCCCGCATCACCGAGATCTATGGTCCGGAATCCTCAGGCAAGACGACCCTCTGCCTGCACATCGTTGCCGAAACACAGAAAATGGGCGGCACAGCGGCTTACATCGATATGGAGCACGCCCTGGACCCAACCTATGCAGCGCGTTTGGGTGTCGACCTGGATACCCTGCTCATCTCACAACCGGATATGGGCGAACAAGCGTTGGAAATCACAGAGACCCTGGTACGCTCAGGCGCAATA
>JABLXM010000059.1 GCA_013177815.1 Anaerolineae bacterium
AGACCCCCGGCAGGAAGAGCAGCGAGAAGATGACCATTACCGCCTGCGCGCGGCGAACGATGATGAATAACAGCAACTGGATCTGCCTGTGTAACCATTGCTGCACCGCCAGAAATGGCAACAGCGCACCGACAAACCACAATGTTCCCGTCAATGGAACTTTATGCTGCAGCCGCAGTTACGATCTGGATAAAATCAACCGGTTTGAGCGATGCGCCGCCCACCAATGCGCCATCGATCTCCGGCTGGCTGAAAAATTCCGTCGCATTGGCGCCCGTGACCGAGCCACCATAAAGCACCCTAACGACCCCGGCGACTTCTTCATTAGCCAGGTTTACCAAAGGGGTTCGGATATGCGCTGCGACCACTTGATTGGCGACCTCGCCGGTGGCTGCTCTTCCAGTGCCAATCGCCCAAACCGGTTCGTATGCGATCACCAGGCGCGCCACGTCCAGGGCGGTCAATCCTGCCAACCCCTGAGCCACCTGGTGCTCCACCACCTCCCGGGTTCTGCCGGACTCATTCTCCTCCAACGTTTCGCCCACGCAGACGATAGGCGTCAAGCCCACCGCCAGGGCGGCTTTGACTTTAAGATTAACGTGCTCATCCGTCTCGCCAAAGTATGCGCGCCTTTCGGAGTGACCAATGATGACGTATCGGCAGCATTCCTTCACCATCTCCGGAGAGACCTCGCCGGTATACGCCCCCGCTTCCTTCCAGTGCATATCTTGAGCACCCAGCCCAATATCACTACCCTTCAACAAGTCCGATATGGTCATCAACGAAGTGAATGGCGGGCAAAGCACCTTTTCGACCCCTGCCACCGGCATAAGTCCCGGCAGCAGTTCACGCACCAGCCCACGCGCCCCTTCGATAGTCTTGTTCATCTTCCAGTTACCTGCTACGAATGGCGTCCTCATGCGTCCCTCACTTATCTAAAATATACCTGCATCAATAACGAACGGATGCAGGTATTTTACCAGAACGTCTTGCGCCAGCGTTCGCTACTCGGTCGCGCGGGTATAAACGTTGAACTTGGGTGGATTTTCCAGGTGTTTCTTGACCGCGCACAGGTTGGCTGAACGAACCAGTGCTTCGTAATAGTTTTCCGGGAAGGTGGGCGGCACCTGGATCTCCAGATCGATCTCGCCGATCAACCCGGTGGTCATATCGCGGTGTGAGCGTTGGATGATGCGAATGCCATCCGTCGGCAATCCCCGCTGCTGGCAAAAACCCAGCACATAGATGCCCGCGCAAGTGCCGATGGATGCCAGAAACAACGAAAAAGGCGTTGGGGCAGAGCCCTCGCCACCGCCGGCAGGCGGCTGGTCGGTTCTAACCGTGTACGGACCAAGTGTGGCATCCACACGTGCGCCGCCGGGAAATTCGATGATCATGTCCATATTGAATGTCTCCTTATTCGGTTCATATTCTACTACCGTGAGCCCACGGGCGCAAAAGGATTACATCTATCCTTATACAATGTCAACCAGCTCCAACTTTGTCAATCGAATACAGGATAATCATCATGTTCACTTTCAGGATATTTGCCACTATAAACGGCGCCCGGCATCCGTTACCATTTTGTCATGTTTAGACAAGATCTTGCCAATATGGAGATCTTCCAAGGTTTTAGCGCAGATCAACTGGCGCTAATCGATTCATCACTGGATACCATCCACTTCGATGCCAACACCACCATCTTTCACCAGGATCATTCAGCGAACTACTTGTACATCCTGTTAGAGGGTGAAGTCGAGATTTGTTACAAGCCTTACGATGGACCGCTTTTGACAGTAACCACGGTTCATCCGGGCGGCGTCTTCGGCTGGTCTAGCGCTATGGGCAGAGCGGTGTATACTTCAAGTGCAGAAGCCAGATGCGCGTGCCGTGTGTATCGCATGAACAACGGGCAGATACACAATCTGTGCGCCAATTCTCACCAAACAGGAGTGATGTTCCTGAATCGTTTGGCAGGAGTCATCGCACAACGGGTCAGCTCCACACACAGCCAGGTGTTGGCAATCATCAGTCATGGATTGGACCTGGATAATTCTTGCTACCAGGAGGAAAGTTGATGAACGATCCAGCCAGCAAGTTCACCCCCATGGACCAATTGAAAGGTCTGATCGAGCAATTGAGCGCGTACATCAATCTTTACCACGGTGGTTCAGTCGAATTGATCTCATTCGACGGCAAAGTCCTCAAGGTTCATTTGGGCGGCGCATGCGAAGGCTGTCCGCTTTCGCCATCCACCATCCACGGTTGGGTTGAGGGGACTGTTCGCCAGTTCTTCCCCGAGATCGAAAGCGTCGAAGATATCTAATCGCCCCCACTACTCAACGAACACTTCCACCCGTTCGCTGTCATCATCATCGTAAACATCGATCACTTTGCCAGTACTCCCGGTGCGGATGAATTCGTTCAATACACCCAGGTCCAAGCCCTGTACTTCGGGCGAGAACTTGGCGCCCATCTTCATACCTGCCATCACAACGCCGATGGGTAAGCGTACGTTCACGCGCACTTTGCCGCTGTTGGTGTCCGTTACGCTGATGCGCAAGAAGCGACCCGCACGGTTGAAGACCTGATATTCGCTCCCGGCAGAGGATACAGTCGAATCAGTATCGCCCTCCAGGGCTTCCAAAAGCCGCATACCCTCATCGGCGCTTAATTTGCCATCCTGGATCATGTTGAGTATCTTCATGCGCTCTTCAGTTACTTTCATCCGCTCTCCAATCATTCATGAATAGTAATTTTATCGCGCTTATGGCTTACAGGTAATGACAATCAGGCGCTGCCTAACGATCCGGACCACCTTGTTTTTCTTCCCATTCGCGCACCACCTGCTTGATGAAATCGCGAATTGCATCATCCTGCACCGTGTCAATACCGATGAATTTTTCCATCCCAATCCACACGATCACGCCCTCGCGCGGGTCCTCCATCAGGAGGATGCCGCGATCCCTGAACGGAGAGTCTGCCAACCGTTGACGGAGCAAGTCGTTGATCTGCTCGACGATGGATAAAGGTCTGGAGGGAATATCCACCGCCGCCGATGATCTTTCGGCAAGCGGTGCCTGGGGCAGCTCTGCCCGCATCGGTGGCGGTGATACTTCTGCCGACCCCCCACTGGCACGCGGGGCAGCCCCGCCGGGCTGCAAGCCAAGCCAAGCCGCCAGTTCCGCCAGCAACCGCTGCAAGGCTGGCTTGACGGCTGCGGGCAACTGTTGGGCATTGGCGTATTCCTTTCCGCCAATTTCCAGCAGGAGTTTTCCATCCTGCCGATCTCGGATGACGCGGAACATCTCAACCCGGTTTGGGTCCTCGCTCACCTCGACGCGTTCTTGCGCCCGCTTGGTCTTCCCACGGTCGGCGAAAAGGCTTGCGACTAGTGCACCCACGATCACCCCAATGATGATAAAGAGGATAGCCAATAACAACAAACCCGTCTGCGACATCTTCCACCTACCTTTACATGGATGGCACAGGCGCCAACGCGCCCCAACTATCCGATCATTTCATCACCTGACAACACGGGCAGATGTGTGTGCCACGTTGTCCGACGATCACCCGCTCGATGGTTGTACCACACTCGGGGCAAGCGCGCCCGCTGCGCTGGTACACCCGAAAATAGTTCTGGAAATCCCCGCCACGATAAACCCAATCGATGCTAGCACCATTGCGCCGAATGCCCTCTCGTAAAACCTCCCGGATGGCATCCCATAACGCCCGCGTTTGCTCTTGATCGATCTTACGGGCAGGCGTCATCGGATGAATACGAGCCATGTGAAGCGCTTCGTCGGCGTAGATATTGCCGATACCGGCGATGACCGTCTGGTCCAACAGCAATGGTTTTATCTGACGGGCGCTGTTCTGCAAGCGCCGGTGAAGAGCTGCCGGCGTGAATGAGCGCTCCAAAGGTTCCAAACCCAAGCCACCGATCACGGATTCTGGCTCTGCCACCAGCCACACCCGACCGAACTTGCGGGCATCGTTGAACGCCAAACGCGTTCCATCAACAAAGTTCAAGATCAGTCGGTCATGCGGTTGCAGCGCGATCACCTGATCCTCAACGCGTATGTCCCCGCTCATACGTAAGTGGATCAACATTACCTGCCGGTCCAGGTCGATCCGGATGAACTTTCCGCGTCGCGAGACGCCTCGCACGGATTGACCGACGATCTGTTGCACGAACAAGTCTGCCCGCGGTTCGGCGATGGTGCGCGCCCACAGGACGATGGCGCCGGTTACCTTCTTATCCAACAGCGGCGAGCAACCTTGACCACCCCGCTGTAGCGCACGAACGATCGTCTCCACTTCCGGCAGTTCAGGCATATGCTTACTCGTTGAACAGCGCCCCCACGCTGCGCCCCTGGTTGGCGCGCAGGATGACCTCAGCCAAAAGATCGGATACGGATAGCACCGTCAGACGATCGCCAAAACGGGCGGATTTCGCCGTCGGGATGGGGACAGTATCGGTGGTGATGAATTCATCCACCGGCAGCGATCCTAATCGTTCGGCGGCATCCCGTGAGAGGATTGGATGTACGAACGCCATGTAAATGCGGCGGGCGCCATGGGCTTTGCATGCCAGTACCGCTTGTGTCATCGAGCCGCCCGTGTCCACCTCGTCGTCGACGATGACAACGTCGCGATCTTTGACATCCCCGATCAAGGACAACGCTTCAGCATTGGCATCGTTGGAGGAACGCCGTTTTTCGATGAACGCCAGGGGGGTGTTCATTCGCTCGGCGAAATTCCGCGCCTTTTTGGCGAAACCCAGGTCGGGTGTCACCACCACCGGTTGGTACATGTTCACCATCTTTTTCTTGAGGGTGCTGACAAGGATATGGAACGAGGTCATCACATCCCCCGGGATGGTAAAGAAACCTTGTATCTGCCCGGCGTGCAAGTCCATCGTGATGTAACGATCCGCCCCGGCTACCTCGATCATGTCCGCGACCAGCCGGGCGGTGATGGGAACACGGGGTTGGTCTTTTTTATCTGAACGTGCATAGCACAAGTAAGGTATGACCGCCGTGATGCGCGAGGCGGAATCGAGTCGCAAGGTTTGGATCAGGATCAGCAATTCCATCAGGTTGCGATGCACCGGGGTGGATGTCGTCTGAATGACATAGCAATCCTGACCGCGCACGCTGGCGTGCAACTTGACGAACAGATTCTCGTTTGGGAATTCAATGATATCCCTTTCACATAGTGACAGTTTCAGGTATTTGGCGATCTTCTGCGCCAACTCCGGGCAGGCGCTTCCGGCGTACAGGCGAATATGACCGTACATCATACGGTCAGGATGGGTACGGGATACCGGCATAAAACTTCTCCTCTCCTCTTGGTGTTTATGGGTGCAACCGGTTCGGTCCGCGGAACAGGTAAACCACCTCGCGAATGTTGGGCAGACCCAACATCACCATCGCCAGGCGCGAAAGACCGATTGCCAACCCGCCGTGCGATGGGCATCCATAACGGAAGAAGTCCAGGTAGAACTGGATCGGGTCCAAACCCAACCCTTTTTCCAGTGCCTGCGCTTTGAGCACCTCGTAGCGGTGTTCGCGCTGCGCGCCGGTTGTGATCTCCAATCCATTCGCGATCAAGTCGAAACCGCGCGTGAGCTCCGGTGCATCTTCATAACGCATATGATAAAACGGTCGGACGTTGATGGACCAATCAGTCAAAAACACGAAATCGTGATCGTAGGTTTCTTTGATGTACGCGGCGATTTCCCGCTCGCCGCCCGGGTCGATATCGCCCTTTTTATCCGGCGGCAGTTGGTACCCACGCTGTTTGAGGACTTCAATCGCTTGCGCCATCGGCAGGCGCGGGAAGGGCACTTCGGGCACACGCAGTTCGAAATTCATCTGTTCCTGGATGACGTCGCCGTATTTCTCCGCCACCCGCTGGTACGTGTACCGCAACATGTTTTCTTCGAAAGCCATCACGTCCTCATGCGAATCTATCCAGGACATCTCCATGTCGATGCTGGTGAATTCGGTCATATGACGGGAGGTGAAGGATGGATCCGCGCGGAAGACCGGACCAATCTCGAAAACGCGCTCGAAGCCCGCTGCCATCGCCATTTGCTTGTAGAACTGCGGCGATTGCGCCAGGTAAGCTTTGGTCTCGAAATAGGGCACTTCGAACAACTCCGCCCCGCTCTCGCTGGGACTGCCCATCAGTTTGGGGGTGTTGATCTCGATGAAGTCGTTTTGCAGCCAGTAATCCCGCATCGCCGCCAGGAGCTCGGTCTGCACCTGGAAAAGCAGCAGGTTCTCTTTCCGCCGCAGATCCAAAAAACGCCAATCCATCCGGAAATCCAGAGCGGGCAACGCATCGCCAAAGGGTTCGAAAGGCAGCGGGATCTCGGCGTTGTTCTCGACCGCCAAACTTTCCAGTTGCATCTCCAACCCGCCGAGCTTGACCACCGGGTTGTCGATCACTTTCCCCGTCACGGTGACGGCACTCTCTACCCCCAACGCCGAGATGACCTCCGCCAGCCCCGGGTCGTTCTCCTTCCAGTGCGCCACCTGGCACAAGCCGGTGCGGTCGCGCAGGATGAGGAACTGTATCTTCTTCTGGTCGCGCAGGGTATGTAGCCACCCCTGCACTTTTACCACTTCCCCTATTTTTTGCCTCAAATTTCCGATCAATGTTCGTTCCATAAAGGTCTATCTCCTCAACGTTTGTTTATCGTTGTTGCTGGCGTTCTTCCACTTCCAGTCTTGGCGTTGTTTCCGGAACCAGGATGTCGAGCGCCTGGTAGGGCGATAACTCACGGCGATACAACTTCTGCATCACGTTTTCGATGCGTTCGGGGGTGGCACTTTTACGCCAACGTTCCACCAGGGTTTGCTGCACCAGGCGATCGAAAGCGAGCAAAATGCGTCCCCATTCCCGCTGGCGCAACTCGCCGCTTTGGCGCAGGTATTGGTAATGAGCATCGACCATCCGCAGTAATTCAGCGGCGCCCTCCCGTTTGATCGCAATACAGCGCATGACCGGGACTTCCCAACCCACATCCGTTTCGGCATGCCTGGCGGGGGTCTCCGGTTCGGTTGGGAACCCATGGTGCAGCTCGCCCGCCGGGCTGCCGCCCAGGTTGAGCATGGCGCGCAATGCCAACACGGTCTGGTCAGCACCGGGCAAGTCCGCCTTATTGACGACCAGGATATCGGCGATCTCCAGGATGCCGGCTTTGATCGCCTGGATATCATCCCCCAGACCGGGTGCTTCGACCACGATGGTTGTCTGCGTCAGCGAGGCGATCTCGACTTCCGACTGCCCCGCGCCCACCGTCTCCACCAGGATCATATCGAAACCGGCAGCATCCAGCACCTGTACAGCTTCCACAGTCGCCCGGGCAATGCCACCGAGCGCCCCTCGCGTTGCCATCGAACGTATGAATACGCCTTCATCCCCACTCAGGTCGCGCATGCGAACCCGATCGCCCAGGATGGCACCGCCGGAAAATGGGCTGGTGGGGTCGACCGCAATGATCGCCACCGTTCGCGGCGCTTTGCCATCAGCGGGGTGGCGACACGCCCATGCGATCTGCGTGACCAACGAGGACTTGCCCACACCGGGAGCACCGGTCACACCCACCAGGTGAGCTTTGCCGGTATGGGGAAAGATCTCATCAAGTGCAGCTCGTCCTTGCGGGGTATCGTTCTCAACCTGGGTCAACAAACGGGCAATTGCCAGCCTGTTACCAGATTGCAGCGCACCCACCCAATCCATTCCCGCTTATTCCCTCTCCAATTGAATTCTCGCGTCGATCATGCCGCGGATATCCTCGATCACTCTGACGGTGGAAGTGCCCGGACCGTAAACGCAGGATACACCCATCGACTTCAATTCCGGAATGTCGCGTTCCGGGATGATGCCCCCAACGAAAACGATCACTTTATCCTGACCATTGGCACGCAACAATTCGATGATGCGAGGTACCAATACCATGTGTGCGCCAGAAAGGATGGACAATCCAACCGCATCCACATCCTCCTGCAGGGCGGCTTCCGCCACCATCTCAGGAGTTTGGCGCAAGCCGGTGTAGATCACTTCCATACCGGCATCCCGCAACGCCCGCGCCACCACCTTGGCGCCACGATCATGACCATCCAATCCAGGCTTGGCAATCAATATTCGGATCTTGCGTTCCATTGTTGGTCTCCGGTGAATATCTCGACTTACCCTGATTATACCGCCTTCCAATCATCGCGTTCATTAAGTGTGGTCGAAGTGTCTTTTTTTGACCGGCAACCAAGCATACTGCACACCTGACCGGAAGCGGGTCTCATCAGGACAGCCACCAGGAAGCTGGTTTATCCGATGGGCTAAGAAGCAGATCATTCAACTGGCTTGCCTTTCAGGCTCTTCACCTGGGGAGAGGTCGTTGCCTCCCTGTTCAGGGCTTGCGTTGGTAGATCTTGATGTCTGGATTGATAAAGGTGATGCGGATATCCGGAAGGTACTCCGGCAGACGGTATGCGAAATCACCAATCAGTGTGTAATTGGTCTCGCCCGCCATCAACCGCTTGAAGAAATCGCAATCCGCTTGGTGTACCTGGCAAATATAATCATCATCGAAGCGATCATAGACCAAGCTACTGATGACGAGATAATCCGGTTTTCGCTCCTCGATGCCGGCTTCACCGGAATTGTATTCGAAGCGGCTGTCCTCCGGCAAAACGTCTTCAGGGAACTTCAGGAAAATGAGCGGGTAACCCAGAATGTTCTTGTAACGCGTCTCATCGAAATTGGGGGTGTAGTTGGTGTACTCATAGGACGCGCCGGGAGGCAGGGTCAGGATGAACGCCCCCGCCGTCGTGCGCGCGTCGTTCATGATGGACAAATTGACACTGGCGACCCGCAAATCCGAGGATACCAAAATTACCACGATGACCGCCATCACCAGTGGGGTCAGTTTGTTCCAGCCACGCTTGCGCAGCCAATCGACAAAACCATCCAACATGACCGAGGAAACAACCGCCAACGGTGCCAACAGCGGCAAGAAGAAACGCCGCTGCACGTTATACGACCCCAGGATCGGCAGATCGAGCGCCACAACGGCTGCCACCACCAACACAAGTTGATAGACCCGCTTACGTTCGAAAGGCATCCGTTTGAGCAGCCATAACACGCCCAGGATCAGCGCGGCGACCAATGAGATGATGAACAGAGCATACGCCATATCGCCAAACGCCGATTCCATCACGCCCCACTGGCGCAGCAAGCCTGGCTGGCTGGATGGTGTGCGGTTGTAATTGGCATGACGCCAAAGGGCTGGCATCAAACGCTTGATATAAAAGGAGAAGGATGTCAAGGCGGTGTGGGTGCCAATGCCATACCCCAGGATGCTCACGCCCGCCCCAACAAAAAGCGTTTCGAAGCTGCGGAGCGAATCCCGGTAGACCTGCCTGCCCTCGACCAGGATATACGCCAGCACGGCGGTCAGGACGATGATGCCGCCATTGTATTTGCTGGAAGCTGTCAACCCCGCCGAGAAAAATGCCAGATACAGCCAGAACTTCCTGCCGGTATTCATGTATTTCAACGCCAGGAATAACGTCAGCCCGGCGAAGTAAGTCACATACATATCGTTGTGTGCAAAGTGCGAGTTGAGCGCGATCTCGCTGCTGGTCGCCATCAGCAAGGCAGCCAGCAGCGCGCTCCAGCGCCTGGCGCCCACCTGGCGCGCCAGGGCGTACGCCAACCAGGCGGTCATCGCGCCCAAGAAAGCCGAAAAAAAACGCGAAACGACGAAGAAGGTTGCGCGGGGATAACCGAGGCTATCGGTCACCTGTCCGATGAAGAGCATGAAGTATTTCGGCAGCGAGGGGTAGTCAAAATTGGTCAGGTCGAACTGCTCCAACCCATCCAGCGCCAGGTTGACCACTCCGACCAGTTCATCCGGGTTCCATCGCCCCGGCAACCCCCAGGAGAGTCCCTGGCAGTTCACCACCAATATCGCCGCCAACAGCAGCAGCAGAATGATCGGCTCGTAACGTGTCAAAAACCTTTCTATCTTATCCACCGGGCAACCTCAAAGTGATTCTACGGCACTACCGGGCAGGGCAAAGGCAGGTCCGCTGGCGGCGGTCCTTGCCGCGGTTGCAGCAACTGAAAACCGACCGTCATATTGGTCTCTACCGGTTCGTAGAAACACAACACCGGGATGGAGACCCATTTGACCCAGGCGTCGTTCTCATCGCCGAAACCGTACTCGTAAGTGGCACCCTGGAAGGATGTCCACAGTGGTTCGCTCACGATCAGTGTAAAACGATGTTGCGCCAGATCCGCGTATAGCCCATCGAAGTAACCCGCGCTATCCGCCAGGGCTTTGTCCATCATCAATTTCTTTTCATACTGGGGCACGAGGGGCACATCCGGCACGTAGCCAAATGTCAGCAATTGTCGTTGATCCATGAACAGAATCTCGCCGGACCGCGAGTCATCGACAAACCGGTTGATGTCCGCCAGGGCACCCTCGGCTACCGCCGTGGATGGCATCTCCAACGGCTGGGCGGTCAGCATCCCCTGTGAAGCGGGATAGAGGATAGCAGCAGCCAGGATGAGCTTGACGAACCAGGGCTGGAGATCGATGCTTTGGATAGTCTGATCGCCGCCCGCCTTCCATAGTAAACCCGCCACGAAAACCAGGCAGATCAGGAACATATCCATGTTGTGCAGGTTGTTCCCGCCGCCGATCTTGACGCTGGCGATGATGCCAACCACCAGAAACGCCAGCAGTTCAAGGGTGATCAAAGCCTGCTGCCAGATGTTCAAACGCCAATGGCTGCGCTTCGCCAGCACCAGGATGAGCGCGGTGAGCGGACCTACCGCCAGCAGCAAACTGAACACGATCCCCAAGGGATTGGTGGGGTTGGGCAGCAGACGCTCCCACAACAGGGGTTGCCTGCCAACCAATTCACCCACGCCTGCCACGGTGATGCCACCCGGCTGCGGTTTGGAGGCTGACATCCAGGCACGGATCACCTGGAGGAGTTTGGGCACCAAGTAGCCACCGAAAATACCCGCCCCGCCCAACGCGATGGCACGCAACCAGCGACCCCGTACCGTCTTGACCTGGAACGGCGTGGACTCTACAAACGCGAACAAAGCCGCCCACATCCCGGCGGTGAACACCCAAGTCGAACGTGAGATATAGGCATAATAGCCCGCCAGGCTGAGCACCACGACCCCCAACCACCACGGCATGCGGCGTGTTCCAGCCACCAGGATGGCAACCAGAATCAGCGGTGTGTAGATCGGTCCCTGGTGCAGGAACATAAAGGTCCACAGGGCAACCAGCAGCCAGGCGCCAACCTTTTGTCCGCGCTTATAGAACACGAACAGCCCCAGGATGAAATACGGCACCGTGAACACCAGCGCGCTCCACAAGCGCACCATGACGATATCCACATTGGGCAGCATAAAGGGCAACCCCCACAGCGTTTGCCTGCCCAAGTCAATATAAGCCGGCAATGACTGATCGGCTGGGTAATTGTATAACCGGCGACCGAATATGACTGAGTAATCCCAGATGCGGTTGCCTTCCGACCATCCAATGGAGAAGGGGTACGCCACCACGGTCTGCAACTCGTCCATAAAGATGAAGATGCTGCCAAAGAGGATGCCGGCGGTGAAGAACGCTTCCGCCGTGTAAGCGTGTTCCTCCGAGCGGGATAACAGCCAGGTCATGGCGACCAATGCGGCGAGCAGGAAACTGGCTCGCAGCCAGTCGCCACTGATGACCTCACTCCACTTGGAGTACAGGAACAGGTAACCGATGCCAAGCGCCACCAGCATCGCCAATATCCATCGCAGCAACCCCAGTTTACGGCGAATGCCGTTCAACTTTTCCACCGCACCCATCCACCAGATATTAGCGAAGGCAAACGCCAGCATCAGCACCAGGAAGGCAACAATCACCACAAAGGAGCGCGGGATACGGTCGCTGCCGGCGAGGAAGATCTGGAAGCGCGCCTGGATATCCTGCCAGACCCGCAACATGAAATAAACAAGGATGCAACTTGCCAGGGCTTTGGCGAACAATTGCCAATTCTTTTTGATCATGATCGGGTCTTCAGCTCGTGTGAAAGGAGTTGCAGGTAGTGTTCACCCATTATATCCAATGAAAAATTCTTTTCTATCAGCTTTTTTCCAGCCGTACCCAGCCGTTGGCGTAACTGCTTGTCGCCCAGTGCCCGGCAGATGACGCCAGCCAGCGCTTCCGGATCATCGACCGGCGCCAGCAGACCGGTTTCTCCATCCGCGATCACATCCGCTACGCCGCCGATGGCGGTTGTCGCCACCGCCATGCCGCATGCAAGCGCCTCCAGCAGCGCCATCGGCAAGCCTTCGGAACTCGATGATAGCACAAAAAGGTCTGCGGCTGCCATCAGCTCCGCAACATCCCCACGATTACCCAACAATTGCACCGACCGCTCCAGCTCTTTTTCCCGGATCAAAGTCTCAAGCGCCAGGCGTTGCGGACCCTCCCCCGCCAGGCAAAATAGCGCCTGCGGGTACACTTTGAGCACCAGATCAGCCGCATGAATCAGAATATGCAGCGCCTTTTGCGGCGCCAACCTGCCAACGCTCAACACCAGGAACCCCTCTTTGCCGGCGAGGAGTTCCTGCCGCAACGCCCGCGCGCGCGATCCATCCGGGTTGACGGGCAGCACGCCGTTATGGATCACGTAAATACGCTGCGGGTGGATGCCTTCCTCGATGGCTTCGGCTTGAGTGAACTTCGAGACAGCCACCAACCCATGCGCGATGGGGCTGTTGATGATCCAACGGTGCAACCGAATGCGCGTTTTGGTCAGGCTGGGATACCGATTGTGGTCCGACCCAAAGCGCCGCGGGATGCCAGCCAGCCACGCCGCCGGCAACCCGATGATGTTGGCGTCATGTGTAAAGGTCAGCACCGCGTTGAACTTTTCCCGCCGCATCCACTGCACCAACTGGAGCCACCCCGGGATGAACTTGATCAATCTCTGCGCGACTGTTCCATCCTTTTTCCAGGCATCCAAACAGACTATCGGGAACGGGTACCTGGCTTGCCAGGCATCAGCCAGACCGTCGCGGTCGTACATGAAGACCGCCCGTACGGGGATGCCACGGGCATGCAGCCAGCCAGCCAAGTTTAGCAGCACCTGTTGGGCGCCGCCGGTGGTGAGATTGGTTCCAAGCAAGAGTATCTTCATAAAAGGTATTTACCGCAGACGACAAGCGGGTATTGGGTATTATACAGGTTTTCCGGGTCGGTCTCCAAAGGCAGTGGGATAGCATCGATGATGCCGGTGTTATAATGACAACGCCATCCACATTCCGTGAAACGATCCCATGAGAGATCAACAATACTATCAGATCCAGCTTCAAAAAACCCTGAACGCCATCATCCCCCGCTATCCGGAATTGTTCCTGCGCGCCTATTACTTCCGCCGTTTCAGGAAAATCCTCCCGCTCGAGCACCCGCGTTCATTCAACGAAAAATTACAATGGCTGAAGATATTCGGCAACACCGAGGCGCACCGCCACCTGGTGGACAAGGTCAGCGCCAAGGAACATGTCCGGGAAATATTAGGCGACAGCTACATCATTCAAAATTATCAAATTATCGAAGATGCCCGGCAGATAGACTTCGACGCATTGCCAGAAAGGTTCGTCGCAAAGCCCAATCATCTCAGCGGTCGGGTGTTCATTTCTAGAGATCGTGACAGTCTGGATAGAACTGAGCTGATCGATAAGATAAATTACTGGTCGCAACTCGACTATTATTATGTTTGGTTCGAAAGCTCGTATAAAGGCATCCAGCCCAGGATCATATTCGAGGAATTGCTCTCCGATGGTCACGAAACGATGCGAGATTACAAATTCTACTGTTTCGATGGGCGGGTCGAATATGCCCACGTCGACCTGGACCGCTTCATAAAACACATGCGGATCATGTTCTCACGCGAGTGGGAAGCGCTGCCGTTCTCGTTCAACTTCCCCATTTGTGATGTCGCCATCCCCCAACCGGACAACCTGGCGGAAATGATCGAAATCGCAGAGACGTTGTCGCGCGGCTTTCCCTTCGTCCGTATCGACCTGTATCAGTCGAGCCGGGGCATCAAATTTAGCGAATTTACGTTCTTCCCCGAAGCCGGGTTGGGCAGGTTCACCCCGCCGGAGTGGGATGCGAAATTCGGCGAATTGCTCCAACTGCCTGCAAACGCAGCATAGAGTACATTCGTTCATCCTATCAGTCGCTTATCGCCGCTCAGGTAACCGCTCGATGAGGTCTTGATATTGAGCAATGACGCGATCCTTGTGGAATTGCGCCAGCCAGGCTTCCGGCGCCAGACGCCGGTCGCCATCCAATACCTTGCGCATCGCTACCGCCATAGCAGCATCATCCCCCACAGGCACCAGATGTCCATATTTCCCATCCGCAAGCACTTCCTCAGCGCCGCCGCAAGCCGTGCTGACAACCGGGCACTGACAAGCCATCGCCTGGATCAGGACGCCCGGCAGCGCCTCCCGCAGCGATGACAACACTGAAAGATTGGCGCGCGCCAGGATGTTGAACGGATTGGCGACAAAGCCGGGCAGGATCAGGTCTTTCTCGATGCCAAGCTCCGCCGCTTGCGCAGTCAACGCTCCCTGCAGGGAACCCTCACCAAGGATGACCAACTGGGCATCACGTTCTTCCCGAACGCGCTTGAAGGCTTTGAGCAGGGTCTGGTGATCCTTGACCGGCTCCAACCTGCCCACCGCCACAATCGTGGTCTTGTGCGGGTCTTGCAGCCAGGGCTGCGAGAGGGGCTCGTTCATTTTTCGATAGATGTCTACATCGATGATTGGATTATAGATCACGCTGACCTTGCTTTCCGGCAGGCGGGCATGACGAATGGCATCTGCGGCGCAGGCTCGTGAGACGCAAACAATATCATCCGCCCTGGGATAGAACATGCGCTCCAGCATCCGATCCACCCGGCGCGAGTAGATCGGTCGTTGCTTCGAGAGCAAACCACGGATGGAGATGATCAGCCTGGGCTTGTGGACGGCGAACCGCCTTGCAAGGATAGTCGTGATATTGGGTAATTCCAACGCCGAGACAACAGCCTTGGGCTTTGCATGATCAAGGTACGCGATCAACTTGGGAAATGTGTGCCGCATGGCAGGGACGTTGAAATCGACCACTCGGATACCCGCCGGGATCGCATCACCTAATTTCCCCTGCTTTTGTTTCAGCAGCAGATCCACATCGTACCCGCGTTCAACCAAGCCACCCGCCAAGCCCAACATGGTGGCTTCTGTCCCGCCACCCTCCAGGGTGGGGATGAAAATGGCGATCTTGTCAGAATCCATCGTTGCCGATCATCTCGTAGAAGATATGGTGATTCTAACACCTCCAGGCACTTTCCAACCCTATTGGGTTTTTATGAGTATAATTCCCGCAAAGTCCAATGACAACAACGAGCCCTTGCATTCTGGTGAATGCTTACGTCATGATGCAAGTACGCTAGATGCCAATCCCTCTGACCATGAGCGCACGTACCCCGAAAAACTCCAAAGCTTTGCTTCCCTGGGTCATAGCAGCGTTTCTGGCAGTTTGCTTTTCCATCGCCGGGCTGCTGTTCTTATTCCAGCATGTGGCGTCGTTCCAGTTTTCCCTGATCGTTACCGTCCTATCGGTTGTTGTGTTCACCCCGCTGCTGCGCCTGGTGATGGTGCGCTATATCCAGCCGCGCCTGACGCGCTTGCCGTCCAACGCCCGCCTGGCAGTCCTCTCGTTCGCGCTCATCGGGGGGAGCTTACTGATCCTCCGCGCGCCGGGTGGCATCTTATCCGATACCACCACCAAGTTATATGCAAACCTGCAAAATCCATACATCCGCCGGTTGTTGGTGCAACCGGAGATGCTGGAGATCACCATCAGCGGGGATCGCAACGCCAAATCCACCGGCGCAGCGGTCGAATTGTTCTACATCACCACAGATAACGGGGACGTCAGCTTCCTGGCATTTTCATATGATGGGGAATGGGAGCGGCGTTCAAGCAGCCTGTACACGTCCGGCGAAAATCCGGCTGCCCTCACCTGGGTCGGGCGTCCGGGCAGGAATATGAAGGCGGTATTTCGATCATCGCCCACCTCTGGCATCGTTTCATTGACCAGGGACGGCGCAGTCCAACAGGTCGATCTTTACGCGTCGGCGGATGGTGAAGTGGCTGTAGATCTTGAATTCCCCATCCGCTCCCAATTGATGGTGCAGGTGATGTTGATCGTTGCGCTCAGCCTTGCAGCCAGCTTCATCATGTTGAACCTGATGCTGGCATTGCCTGTTGACAACAAACAACTCGCCGCGCAGCAGGTTTTCGTCTCCCTCTTCTTCCTGGTCTACTTGATCATCGGCGCGTGGGTGTACCAGGACTACGGTATCCCAACCGATGAAAACACTCAACGGCAGCACGGGCTTGTTTCGGCAAAATACATCATCCAAAAAATAGACCCGCAGTACGAAAGCCCGTTATTCGAGGAATTGCCTGACCTAGAGAGTTACCCAAGCAAGAATTACGGCGTGGCGCTGAACCTACCCCTGGCGCTGTTCGAGATTTTCACCGATTTCTCGGATACGCGCACCCTCTACCTGTTCCGTCACTATGTCATCTTCCTGTTCTTTTTCGTGGGCACACTCGCTTTCTTTAAGCTGGCAGCAGAAAGATTCGCCGATTGGCGCATCGGTCTGCTTGGCACCGCGTTTTTCATTCTCACCCCCCGCATCTTCGCCGATTCTTTCTTCAACATCAAGGATACGGCGTTCCTGGCAGCCTTCACCATCGCAATGTACTTTGGCTTTCGCTTTTGGCGCAAACCAAACATCAGCAATGCCCTCTGGTTTGGTTTCTTTGCCGCCTTTGCGACCAATATCCGTATCATCACCGTCATGCTGGTCGCCCTTGTCATCATTTATGCCGTGATACACCGTGGTCGTCCGATGCGCCAGGCATGGCTTGCCTACGTCGTTTTGCTGACGGCGTATACCGCCTTTCTGGTCATGCTTTTTCCGGCGTCGTGGAATGACCCCATCAAAACCATTGGCGAAACGTTGCTGGTCTTTTCCAACTTCGAGCGTTTCACCGGCTCCACCCTCTTTCGCGGTGTCTCCATCCTCGGTCAATACGTGCCGCCAGAATACCTGCCCGTTTGGATCGCCATTACCACCCCTATGCTCTACCTGTCCGGTTTTGTGGTTGGCACCATCGCCGCCTTGATTCACGGCATCAAGGCGCTGCGTTCACGCAGCAACCCGATCCTCCACGAAGACCTGGTATTCCTGGCACTGGCGCTGGTGCCCGTTCTGGCAGCCATTATCCTCGGTTCGACCCTTTACAACGGTTGGCGACATTTCTTCTTCATCTACGCGCCGTTCATGTTGGTGGCGCTGACCGGGTTGACTTTCATCTGGCAGGAAGGTCTGCCCGCCCTAAAACCACACCTGCGCCAGGTGGGAATAATCTTCCTGGTGTTATGGGTAGGCGGCACACTGGTCAACAATGCCCGCTGGATGGTCGTCAACCACCCCTTCCAGAACGTTTTCTACAACCCCATCCTGGTACAGCTCTTTGGCGGGAGGGAGGGATTTGACCGCGATTATTGGGGGCTTTCCATCCGCCAGGGGTTGGAATACATTCTGGCGATCGATGATCGCGAATCGATCCCAGTGCAGATCGACGGCAACGCGCAAACCCGGGGCTTCATCCTCAAAAAAGAAGAACGAGAGCGGATTGTTTATATCGATAATCCGCAACAGAAAGTGGACTATTACATCGGCGTCTACAGTGTGCACAATAAATACTATCGCTACGACCCTTCTTACTCGATCGTTGTCGATGGGCTACCGATTTTGACCATTTATGCCGACCCAACCCTGCATGAAAACCAATAGACGATCATTCATCGCAAATATGTTGCCCTGGTTGCTCGCTGCCCTCGTTGCGATGTGTTTTTCAATGTCCTGCCTGGTCTTCGTCTTTCAGAATTTTTTC
>JABLXM010000006.1 GCA_013177815.1 Anaerolineae bacterium
GTTCACTCGATCTATCAGCGCTGCCGCGCGGTGCTGCGCGAAGAACTCGATGTGGAACCTGCACCTGAGACCACCCGTTTGTGGGCAGCGTTAACAAAATAAGGCGGCTTCGAGAGCCGCCTTATTTTGCCAGTTCAAATAAAACTATTTTGCTCTGAACAGGCTAAACAACCTCTGCCATCCCTTCTTCCAACCCTCTTTTTTCGACCGCCAGGTGCCCACGATGCCGTACGGCAGGAAAATGACCAGCAGGATATAGAGGATACCGAAGATCAGAGGCCAGCGTGGTCCGAACCAATCGTAGAAGAATTGCCCCACAAGTTGAAGAATGCCGGCGCCCAGGATCGGTCCGATCAACGTGCCCATGCCGCCAAGAATGGTGATGATCAGTGCATTGATCGTGGTCGCGACAGATGTCATGCTTGGGGTAGCCCCCAGATTCCAGACGGCATTCATCGCGCCCGCCAGCCCAGCCACCACTCCCGAGATCAGGAAGGCGACAGAGCGATAGACCACGGGATTGTAGCCAACCATGCTGACGCGGCTTTCGTTCTCGCGGATCGCAACCATCACCCTGCCGGTGGGAGAATTAACCACCCGCCGCATCACCAGATACATCACCACCAGGAAAGCAAGCGTTATAAAATAGAAAGATAACCGGTGGGTATTGGGATTCATCCAATCCGGGAACGGGACGCCGTGCAAACCCTCATCGGCGCCGGTCCACTTGACAAAATCGGTCGCTTTGACCAGCAGGTAAAGCGCATTCGCCATGGCAAGCGTGATCATGGCGAAATAGACCCCTTTCACACGGGAAGAGACCATCGAGAACAGCAACCCGAGCAAGATAACGACAACCAGTACCAGCAGTAAACCGATGAGGAATATGACGGTCTGTGTCAGGTCCAGGCTGCCGATCTGAATATTGAAATTTCCGCTCTCAAGCCAGGTTGGAACGATATGCTTGTAATAGATCGCAATGGCATAAGCGCCGCTGCCGAAGAACGCTGCGTGCCCGAAAGAAAGGATGCCAGAATAACCAATCAGCAAGTCGTAGCTCATGGCATAAACTGCCAGGATGAAAAAAGCGATCAACTGCCCCTGCCAGAATTTGGAAGGTCCCTCGAACGGTGACCCACCGGTGACCCAGGCGAAGACAAAGGGGAAAGCAACAAACACCAAAAGCACTACCAGAAACCCTGCATCTCCCTTGAGGCGGGGCAGGAAAGTGCCGCGGGGTTTTTTTGCCGAATCAGGCGTAAGTTTGTTAGCTGTCATGGCTACTCATCCTTCTTCCCGAGTAAACCGGCAGGTCGCACCAGCAGGACGATGATCATCACGATCACCGTGGAGGCTTCCGCAATGGCAGGAGACAGGCTGAACTTTAGGGCAAGGAAGTCGCCAAAGGCGCGCGCCATCCCCAGCAGCAGGGCGCCAACGCCCGCGCCGAGGTAGCTCCCCATCCCGCCGATCACCACCGTGATAAAGCCCTGCAATTGGTAAACATCCCCCATGTTCGGCTGAACCGGAACGAATGGGGCTGCGCCAATCCCCCCCAGGGCAGCAAGCCCGACACCAATCGCAAAGACAACTGAGAACACCGCTTTTACATTGATCCCCAGTGCTTCAACCATATTCCGATCCTGCACACCAGCGCGGATGATCATTCCCAATCGGCTGTACCGCATCAGCAAGAACAAACCCAGCAGCATGACGCCCCCGAGTACGATGATGAACAAGCGGTAACTTGGGAAAGTGACACCCACGATATCGATGGTCAGGTTATGACCGGTGAACCATGCCGCAATGTTTTCAGCCTCCCCTGCCTGTGAAAACAATGGTGGGCGTTCCATTGCATATGCCACCGGATCCCACAACAACTGGACGGTTTCGCGCAGGACATATCCCAAACCTAATGTCATCAAGACGATATAGAAAGGTCGAGCGTATAGAGGTCGAATGAGACTGATCTCGATCAGTACCCCCAACCCCGCCCCAATACCCGTTCCAACGATCAATGCCAGGAAAAAGCGAATATCAGCGTTCATCTTAAGCACAGCGATCGATGCCGGTTCGCGCAATAAGACAGATGCTGCGGTCACCACAACCAAACCCGCCACCCTGATCCAGGCACCTGTGGGTTTGGCATTGGTGACATGCTGGCTCTTGTCTCCTGGTCGGGCAGCGGCGATGGCGAACAATAACCCGCTAAGGAAAAGAAGCACAGGTCTGCTCCAGAAGACGGCAAGCGTTTCCTGTGGAGATGCTTCCGCCAGTGGGTTCCCCGCGTGCATCACTGGCACCAAGGCAGTTTCCGCCAGACCCAACACATCGAATTTTTGGAATCCGACCACGACCAATGCAAGCCCAACGATGATGAGAGTGGTATTGATCCGTTTCGTCCAGGACTCGGGAACCTGCCACTTGATGACCACCGGTAACCACAGGCTGGTGGTGGCGAGACCGGTAACAAATGCCAGCGCCAATGGCAGGATGCCAAATAGAAAGGTTGGGTTTGCATAGAATTGCCAACCCATGTAAGCCCCGGTCATGAACATGGCGCCGTGAGCAAAATTGAGCACATCCATCAAACCGAAGATGATGGTCAAGCCTGCCGCAACCATGAAATAAAGCGCGCCAAGCGTCAAGCCGGAGAGGGCAGTGCGCACAAAACTCTCCTGCCCCATAAACCTGTAACTAGCCAAACCCAACCCAAGAATTATGACCACAACGATAAGACTGGGGAGTACTCGTTTGAACTGAAAGCGTTGAATCATTGCACACCTCCGACCTTACCAATACTTACACCGAGATACCGTTTTATAAGATCAGCATTGTTTACAAGATCCATCATCTTTCCATTTTCCACAGTCTTTCCGTCATCGATAATGTAGAAGAAATCACCCAACTGGCTTGCCATGATAAAGTTTTGTTCGACCAGCAGGATGGTGGTGGTCTTGCTCAACTCCCTGATCGCCACCATCATTTGCTCGATCAAGATCGGCGCCAACCCCTCACTGGGTTCGTCGATCAGCAGTAACTTGTTATCTGCCACCAGAGCTCGGGCAACCGCCAGCATTTGCTGCTGTCCACCGGAGAGATGGTTACCCGGCAGCTTGTAAAGCCGTTTGAGATCGGGGAACAGGCTGAAGATAAAATCGGATTTCCGCTCCAGGTCACCACGTTTTTTTTCCGCGATCTTCAAATTCTCCATCACAGAAAGGTTGCGGAAGACCGCACGGTGTTCGGGGACGTAACCAATACCAAAATTGGCGATGTCATAAGCGCGTTTGCCCTGGACTTCCATTCCGTCAAAGACTACTTTTCCAAGACGGGGCGGTGTGAGACCAAGGATAGATTTCAAAGTCGTGGTCTTCCCGGCGCCGTTCCTGCCGAGCAAGACGGTGATCTTATCCCGCGGGACGGTTATCGAAACACCTTCCAGAATATGAAATTGACCAATAAAGGTATGGATGGATTCAAGCGTGAGGATTGGTTCCACTCATGCCTCCTTCTTATTTGTGATATCCCCGTACAACGCGCCAAGATAGGCGTCCTGCA
Organism: Anaerolineae bacterium; assembly: GCA_013177815.1. Classification (GTDB taxonomy): domain Bacteria; phylum Chloroflexota; class Anaerolineae; order Anaerolineales; family Anaerolineaceae; genus JABLXM01. Next base: position 3,562 of record JABLXM010000006.1, read on the forward strand.
CAGATTGAGTGTTGGAAATCTCGTAGGGGGTACCCTCGGCAAGCACGTTACCCAAATGCATCACGGTTATGCGGTCTGAGATACTCATGACCATATCCATGCGATGTTCAACCAGTACGATGGTCTTCGTTCCCAAAGCGCGAATTTTCTTGATGATCTCCAGCAATGCCGGCACCTGCTCGCTGGACATTCCAGCGGTCGGTTCATCCAAAAGCAGGAGTGAAGGATCGGAAGCCAGCATGATCGCTATTTCCAGTTTCCGTTTTTCTCCATGTGAAAGGTTCAGCGCCAGGGTGGGTTCCTTGCCGTTCAACCCCACCAGATCGATGATCTCCTCGGCTTTGGCGACGTATTGTTTCAAGCTATCGGCTGATTTAAAGAAACTTAAGTTCTCTTTGCCCATCGCCTGAGCAGACAACCGGATATTTTCCAATACCGTCAGCGTTGGGAAAATATTCGTGATCTGGAATGACCTGCCTATTCCCTCATGGGCAATGCGGTGAACTGGCAGGTGAGTAATATTACGCCCTTTGAAAATCACATCTCCGCGAGTTGGGCGGAGAACACCCGAGATCATGTTGAAAAGGGTTGTCTTCCCGGCGCCGTTCGGACCAATGATCGAATGCAGGCTGTGCTCATGGATGGAAATGCTGACATCTTCCACTGCCACCAATCCGCCAAATTCTTTGCGTAAATTTCTCGCTTCCAGAATGGGTTTCTTTTCAGACTCCATCTAGTCATCCTTCTTGAATGAGTTAGTAGGTAAGGGAGTGGTTACCCTTACCTACTATTTCGCTTGTAGTACAGAAACTTATTGGTTCATCTCACAACGAGATGCGTAATCACCCTCGAGCGTGCAGGGGATATCCAATTCATCGTATGCGCTGACGTAAATGGTCTCGAAGAATTTGTAATCGTTCGTTCCGTCACCATCGCTGTCAGGATTGACATTGACGAGTTCGAGGATGTTCATCGGTTGCTCGCAAACGTGATCGCCCGGGCGGATGTGGTAGGTACCCTTGGGTCCTTCGAATGTCAACCCTTCGAGGGCAGGGATCATCGCATCGCCAGAGGCATCGCCGCCGGTCGTCTCAAGTGCTGCTGCCAAAGCAATGGCGGAAGCCATACCACCAGCGGTGAACAGATCCGGGGGTTCACCGTAGAGTTCGAGGTGGCGTGCTACGAGGAAGTCATTGACCGGGTTGGTGGGCACGGTGTAGTGATAAACGTTCAAACCAACGGTGCCCGCAGCACTGCCATAGACAGCGCCGAAGGTGGCATTGTCACCGAAGCCGGTGGAAACGGTCATCTTGTCCAGAGTGCCCATATCGGCGAGCTGCTGGAACAGGGTCACGTAACCGATGCCGGACCAGGTCAGGAAGAGACAGCCGGCGCCGGAATCCATCGCCTGCTGAATGTAAGCGGTGTAATCCGTGGTGTCCGCAGGGGCAGGGATGGGGGCGATGACCTCGCCGCCGTATTTGCCAACCGCAAATTCGAGCGCAACTTCGCTACCCTGACCGAAAGCATTATCGATGTAGATGTGAGCAAATTTCGGGCTGACGTTTTCCACCAGGTACTTCGCAATCACCAGGGTGTCATCATAGCTGGTGCGGGCGGTGCGGAAGACGTACGGGTTGAAATTGGCGCCGGTGGTGAAGGCGGAAGCTGCGGGATCGATCATGAGGATCATCTTGTTTTCGAGCGCAACCGTGGTGAGCGCAACCGCAACCGCCGAGCTGACCGGTCCCTGCAGAATCTCTACGCCATCTTTTTCGATAAGTTCGCGGGCAAGGGCAACACCCTTTTCGGGAACTAACTCATCATCTTTGATGATGACTTCGACCGGGCGGTTGGCGATGATATAGCGACCCTCGGCATCCTGTTTTCCACCGGAAGCGTATTCAAGACCAAGCTCAAAACCGCGCACCTGCTGCTGGCTGTAGAGCGCCATAGCGCCGGAAGCAGAGGTGATCTGCCCGATCTTGAGGACAGGTCCCAGAGGGACTTCGGTGGGAGCATCTGTAGGGGCAGCGGTGGGTTGCTCGACCGGTGCTTCAGTGGGAACAGCCGTGGGCTCAGTTGTGGGGCTTGCACATGCAGCCAGTAACAGTGATGTGACCAACAAAATGCTTAAGATTGTAGCAATTTTTTTCATTTTATTCTCCTCATTAAATATTGTGCATATTTTCGGATTCAAAATCAAGTACTCACGCTGTTCTTTTGTCGACACCTCCTCAATTTAGTCTAAAGATTTCCCTTCCTCGAAACGTAGCACATGTTTCCGCAGCAACATGGCTGCAGTGCCGATAATGACTTGATTCTTGTCCTGGTTCTTGCAATCGATATTACAGGTAGCAATGAGTTTATCCGGATCAAGGTTTGCCACTTCGATCGTTGTTTCGATCTGGTCGCCATCCTGGATCGGAGCAAGGAATTCAAACTGAAGGTTTACACAGTTTGATCCAAGTCCCGGAAACCTCATGGTAAGCATTTTTCCGATCAGGCAGACCATGAACATCAGGTTCTTTTGTCCAACGTCTTCCGAATTGGACTCCGCCAGTTCCAGCGACTCTGTTTCCAGGGTCGGTAAATCCATGCAGATATCACTTTCGTTGACGTCGATCACTTTGACAAAGGTAGCCTTGGAATGTTCGACAAACAGCAGATCACTGGAAGTGCTCACGCAACCGCCTCGCAATGTTTTAGAACAAACCCCATGACTGCGCTGTTGAAGGCAGATGGTTGTTCCAGGCAAACCGCGTGCCCTGCCTCCGGGATGATGATGAATTCAGATGCTGGTATTTTTGATGCAATCAACTCTGAATACTTGCGGGGCTTCAATATATCATCTTCGCCTACCAAAAGCAGGGTAGGCGCGGTGATCTTCGATAACTCATCAGTCAGATTCAGCCTCAAAAAGGCTGTCATCAATTCTGAAACGGATTCGAAATCCATCTCCTCGTAGCGTTTTTTGGTCGCCGCCAACAATTCGGCGTTTTTTACCAGCCACTGCTCGGAAAAATTATAAGGCAGGGTCACATCGAACAACATCCCCGCATCCTTTTGGAGCAATGCATCTGCCCAACTCTGACCGATTGCCCACAAGAGCGGGTCGATCTGGCTGACGGAGGATGAAACGATCAAACTCCTGACCATTGCAGGGTATTTGATGGCGAAGACCATGCTCACTTCACCCCCATATGAGATGCCGGCAATGTGTGCTTTGGGAATACCCAGGGCTTTAAGCAATCCTGCCAGATCGTCTGCATGTTGCGCCATCGAGTAAGGTCCCTGTGGGTGGTCAGACCTCCACATACCCCTGCAATCGTAGACGAGCACCCTGAAGTGCCGTTGCAATTCTGCCACCTGGAGTCCCCAACTGGCAGTTGACATGAAGATCCCATTGGAAAACACAATGACATCCGCAGCCTCCGGACCGCGGAGCTCATAATAGATGTTGATGTCATTGACCTTGATTTGCGGCATGGTATTTCCCGTTAGACCGGTTCGAACGCCAGCAGCGTCTTCTTTGTTTCGGCATCTCCGCGCTCTACAAATTTTGAACGCAGGGGAATTCCGATCTTGATATTTTCAGGGTGAGTCACATCCACGCCCTCGACCAGCGCGCTGATCATTGGTCCTTCATCCAGTTTCACGACCCCAACGCAATAGGGGTTCTTGCGGTCATAGCCGGCTTCGATCATGGCAGTGGGGGCAATGTAGACGATGGTAAAAGCCTGCAACTTTCCCTTTCCTTTGAGTTCAGCCCATTCCATGTCAGTGGATTGATTGGCAGGATTCACCGGTCGCGGCGGCAAGAAAACCTGACCGGTTTTTTTATCCCGGCTGCCCATCAACTTATGTTCATTCAGGAATTCGCAATATGCGGCATTCGTAAATTGGTTTTCCATTGGTCAACCTCTCCGCTCGAAAATATGAACCACGCACGTCTGACCGGTGCCACCCACATTGTGAGTGAGACCGTATTTGAGCTTGCGCTGAAGCTGCCGGTCTCCGGCTTTACCGAGCAGTTGTTTCCATACTTCCACAACCTGCCCCACGCCCGATGCGCCAACCGGATGCCCCTTGGATTTCAACCCGCCGGATAGATTGATGGGCTTTTTTCCATCCCGACTGGTATCACCTGCTTCGGCTGCCTGCCATCCTTTGCCTTGCTCGAAGAATCCAAGGTCTTCGGTGGCGATGATTTCGGCAATTGTGAAGCAATCATGCACTTCGGCGAAGTCGATTTCTGCCGGAGTAATACCAGCCATTTTATAGGCTTGCTCTCCCGCCAGCTTTGCAGCAGGAATGGAGGTCAGGGTATCCCGATCGTGCAATGCCCCGTCACTTGCCTGTCCCATCCCCGCCACGTAAATGGGGGTATCTGAGAATTTTTTGGCGATGTCTTCGCTGACCAGCAGCACCACCGCCGCGCCATCAGAGATGGGCGAACAATCGTATAACCGCATGGGCCAGGCGATGGGTGGATTTGCCCGATCATCATGCAAAAATTCGAGCTCATCATCCCATTCCGGAACCGGCAAACCTTTCTTTGCGGCGCTGGCTCGACGGGCTTCCATCAATGTCGAGATCTTGGCTCCAAACTGGGCTTTTTCGTTCATCGAACCATTGAAATGGTTCTTGATGCCCACTTTCATGAAAGTCTCCGGCGTTGCACCAAAATCATTCATATACGCCGTCGCCATGGCGGCATAAAAACCGGGGAAGGTGAAACCGGCAGGAAGTTCGTATTGAACATCTGCGGCTGTGGCAAGGGTATCCGTAACTTTTTCGGTCGCAAGGTCGGTCATCTTTTCCACGCCGCCGACCAAAACAACATCGTACATCCCCGAGGCAACCGCGAGAATCCCTTCACGCAAAGCTACGCCGGCGCTAGCGCAGGCATCTTCCACGCGCACCGCGGGTAACGGGCTCAGACCCGTCCAGCTCGCCATGATCGGCGCAATGTGTCCCTGACCCTCAAAGAGGTCGCTGCTGTAATTCCCAACGTAGAGGGCTTCGATCATCGTGGGGTCGATCCCCTTCTCGACCGATTCAAGCATCTCGACGTAGGCTTCCACAAACAAATCTCTGGATGATTTTCCCTTGAAGCTGCCGAATTTGCTCATTCCGGCGCCAACAAGAGCCACACCCCTGGCTAGTTTTTTAGGTGACATCTAATATGATTTCCTTTCATCGCCTGAATAAAATCGAGCTTTGGTCGGGTCTGTTAACGCTTCTTTTTCCAACCATTGGAGTCATCGTCATCCTGTTAACGCCCACCCTTAAATCTTGGAACGATCCCAAAACGCTGGGTTTCTTCCCGGATCTGATCGCGGAAATCGGGGTGGGAAATACGGATCAGGGCTTCCGCTCGATCCCTGACATTCAATCCTTTCAGGTCTGCGATCCCATATTCGGTCACGATGGTGTCGACGTCCTGGCTCGGGACGGTGATCTCTGCCCCTTCAGAAAGGATCGGGACGATGGTAGAAACCGTGCCATTTTTTGCTGTCGACCGAAGCGCGATGATCCCGCGTCCGTTCTCGGAAAGTTGAGCGCCGCGATGCGTATCCAGTTGACCGCCGGTGCCTGAAAAATGGCGGTAACCTATGGATTGGGAACACACTTGCCCAATCACATCCACCTGGAGCGCAGTGTTGATGCTGATCATGCGGTAGTTTTTGCCAATGACATAGGGATCATTCGTCACAGACCCCTGCTGGAATTCGACCCCCAGATTATTGTTCACGAAGTCGTATAACTTCTGGGTTCCAAGCGCGAATGCACCCACCATTTTTCCCTTCCACAGCGTCTTCCTGCGGTTGGTGATGACCCCTGCATTGTAAAGATCGACCATCCCATCCGTAAACATTTCGGTATGGATGCCGAGGTCCTTGCGCTTCATGAGGAAGGGCGTGATGGCGTTGGGGATGCCGCCGATACCCAGTTGAAGCGTGGAGCCATCCTCGATCAACTCGGCGATATACCCTCCAATTGCCTCCTCTGCATCAGTCGGCAGGGTTGGGGGTAGCTGCGCCAGCGGCGCATGGTTCTCGACCACGTAATCCACTTCCGATATGTGAACCTGGGTATCCCCAAGCGTCCACGGCAGGTTTTCATTGATCTCGAGTATGACCAGGTCAGCCATTTCGATCAATTGTTTTTCGATCACCAACCCGAGGGATAGGGAAAGAAAGCCCCTTTCATCCGGCGGCGTGGCGGTCCCAAAGAACACGTTGACCTTGTTATTGGCAGCGTATAGTTTACATGAAGCTGCCTGGTGAAGATTATTGGGGATGTAGGATTCTCTCCCCTGAGAGTGAACCTTTCGGTCTGCGTTCCCGTAGAACCAATTCTCGATAAAAAAGTGCCCTTCCATTTCAGGATCGAGTACAAAATCGTATGAGCCCAGTGGCAGGCAAATCCAAACGCTAACGTCATCCAGCCTGTCTTTGTGCTTCCCGAGCTCAGCCATCAAACCGGGTGGCTCAGAAGCCGCCATGGCAAGCCCCAACGTCTGGTGTGATTGTAATTTTCCAACAGCCTCAGGAATAGTGATTAATTTCTTTTTATACAGGTCGCTCGGATTCATACGGCACCTATGGCATTATGAATGCGGAACCAGCCTGGTTGTAACCGACGCCGGAGCCCACAAAACAAACCAGGTCACCAGAATGAACTTTGCCTTTTTCAACGGCATCGTTGAATGCCATCGGCAGACAAGCTGACCCGGTATAGCCAAAACGGTCCATAACCCAATGCGCTTTTTCAACCGGCAATCCGAGTGTTTCCTGTACCAGGAAGATGCTGTTCAATCTCACCTGGGTGTAGATGACGAGATCCACATCTTGCAGATCGAAGTTGCCGTTCTTGGCAAGCTCGCGCATCCTGGCGGGCCAGCCTTCGTGGTTCACTTCAGGTGGAAACGGCGTCACCAATCTTACCTTTGTGCGCCCGGCTTGCAGGCTTTCCTCGCTCGCAGGTTCATAGGTTCCACCGGAATAAATACCCCAATGCTTGTGATACGAGCCATCTGCAAAGAAGGTGGAAGAAACAAAACCAGGCTTGTCGCTGGGAGTCAGGATCGCAGCGCCCGCCCCGTCCCCATAGAAGAAGGACATCACGTCATTCTCCCAATCCGACAACTTATGCATCATGTACGCACCGATCACCATCACGTATTTCAGGTTCGGGTTGGATGCGATCAGACCGGCAGCCAGGTTCAAGCCAGTCGGGAAGGACGCGCATGCGCATCCAACATCGAAGGTGCCGGCATTGATTGCGCCGAGCTTGTGTTGAACGACCACCGAGGTAGCAGGGGTGATGTAGTCGGGGCTATCGGTGCCGAGGATGATGAGATCCAGATCTTCCGGTTTCAAACCGGCATTCTTGAGGGCTTTTTCTCCGGCTTCCTTCGCCAGGTCCGAAGTCGCCCAATCATCCGGCGCGTAGAAACGGGTGCGGATTCCGGAAGATGCTTCGAATTTATCGACAACTTCTCCAAAGCGCTCCTTCATCACGGCATTGGATCTTTCGATCGATGGCAGATAAGCGCCGGTTGAGATAATCTTTGCGTATGAGGGCATGGTCTCTCCAATAATGCGGTCTGGTACACTAGGATCCGAGAACGATTCCGCCATCCACGCTGATGGTAGCGCCGTGTACGAAGGCGGCTTCATCGGTGGAAAGCCACAGATAAGTATTGGCAATATCTTCAGGTTCACCCAGTCGCCCCAGGGGGGTCTTGGCGCGCATACCAGCCAGGACTTCCTCGGGCATCTTAGCCACCATTTCGGTCATGATGAATCCGGGCGCCACAGCGTTGACGCGGATGCCGTATTTACCGAGTTCGCGCGCCCAAACCTTGGTCATTCCGATCACGCCGGCTTTCGTAGCAACGTAATTGGTCTGCCCGAAATTGCCGTACAACCCTACCACCGAGGAAGCATTCAGGATGACGCCGCCGCCCTGTTTGACCATGAACGGGGCAACAGCCTGACTGCAATTGAAGACGCCCTTGAGGTTGACGTTGATGACGGAATCGAATGCCTCTTCCGACATCTGCTTGACCAGTTCGCCATCCTTCATCTTGATGAATTGTGAATCGCGGGTGATGCCGGCATTGTTGACGAGAATGTCAATCCTGCCATATTTGGCAAACACGCCTTCGATCCACTGCTGGACTTCGGCGCGGTTGCAAACATCAATCTTGTCGAACTGCGCATCCGGTCCGAGCGACTTGACCAGTTCAAGACCGAGTTCTTCCGAAACATCGCAAATGACAACCTTGGCGCCTTCTTTTGCGAAAACCTGCGCGGTGGCTTTGCCGATGCCTGCGGCTCCCCCGGTGATAATGGCGACCTTTCCTTGCAAGCGCATACCCAGACCTCCTAAACTAGATTTGTGATTTCAATTGAATGTAAACAACTTCAGGTAAAAGACAGGTTAACAGAACGTCATCAGTATAGCAATTGCCGGTTACAAATCGGTTACAAATCCACGAATGTAAGCAAAAAAGCCATTTTCGCCTTGTACCGACAACGCATCAATACCCCCGTGGCTTTCGTTGAGATTTATATGAACCGGCGCACCAACCTACCCCCAGGAATGATGCCCGGCAAAAACATCGTCATGAGAACGCTGCATTTCCACATTCCCGGATGAATATCGGGGGCGTATGCCAACCACACCCCCTGCCTATGATCGATCAGATCGTAGAGGTGATGGGGGTTTAACCCTTGTCAGTCACATTGCAACTGTGCCATTCGATCGCACAGCGAGGTCAAGCAGTTCCTACATTGAATGGCGCTAATACATCCTTTCGCTATCGAACAATGCGGCGTTCATTCGAAGTCTACCACTGACGAACGCCCCATTCTCGATCCCAACAATTTTGCGCCGCAGCGCTCAAAGGTGATGTTCATTACGGTCTTTCTTTGTAAAAGACAAGCTCCCGTAAATCTGTTTCAGCCCGATTGATCTTGCTCTGGTAGATTTCCAATTGTTTTTGAAAGGATGACCCCAGATGACTGACGTTGTAGCCGGCTATCATCTGATCGAGCCAACTTTTCATGACAGTTGTCTCCGTAGGTTGATACTGCCCAGGGATTGTAATGTTCTCCATGGGGAGCTTTGGCGGCATGGGATGGAAATGTCCGCTGGCATAACCAAATACGATCGTCATCAATGGGACCGTGCCATCAGGCAGAGCCATCTTTTCCCTCAGGTATTTCGCATCCAATAATCCGCTCCGCCCCGTCTCCGAAAGCATAACCGAGGATACCCCAAGCGCTTCTGCAGCGATGTTCATATTCATGGCTGCCAATGAAGCATTGATCACGGCGATGGTATATTCTGTCAGTGGGCAGTCCGGGAAATCCTCCAGTACCGTTCGATAACGGTGATAATCCCCGATAACGATGATCGCCCGATTGGCATGAAATGGGATCGAATGCTCAAACGTCTGTTGCCACAGGTTATCATCGAAGATAGCGAACGTCCAGGATTGTAAGTTTACCGTGGAGGGCGCTAAACGACCAGCTTCCAGAATGGCGTTGAAAACATCGTCCGCGATTGGCTGCCGTGTGAACGATCGGACGCTGCGTCGATCATAAATGATCCGGAGTAGTTCGTTATCTGCCAAAGAAGCCGGCGGGGACGGTTTCGCCCGTAATAATTTCACAAGGTTCTCTATACTCTTGGTTGGACTTAATTTCCGCTTCATGATTCGGATTTTGTTCCCACCTTGTCTTTTTCTACCATTGAAACGAATCCGCCAAATAAGCGATATTCATCCATACGGCAAGAGTTGACAAACTTCCCATCATAGATGGTTATATCCGGGCAACTATCACACATATCCGCCCGTCCATCCGGCATAATATCCGGTGCTTGAATGATCCCAACACTCTGGATAAAGATATCATCGAAAAGGCGCGCCGGATGGCGGACCACATCTTTTCTGCGGTTTCTTCTCGCCTGGCGAATAGTATCATCCCAATGAGACATCCAAAAGATCTTTCGTCCGATCTTGCCGGAGGTCATATAAGCGAGATAACGTCCCTTTTGAAGATGATGTCCGATCTGAGCAAATTCCATTGTTTTCTTGCCGATTGAACCATAGATATTATTTTTGCTTCCCACCATGACGCCGATCAACCATTTATAACTATCGTGGCGGATGCTGCCGCCCAAATAACCGGCTGCGTCATATTCAGGGAAATTATCCTTGATGATCTGATAGACCTCTGGCGCGGTCACAAAGTGTTCGTGGAACGATTCGCGGGTATAGCTTAACTTGCTCATATCGACTTCTTGATCATTCACGTCGGTGGCTATATTATCTTCAGTTGTCGCTGTACGATAGGTGATGAACACCAACCCCTGCACTTTTTCGATGTTTGCGTGTCCCCACCGAACGATATCCGGGATCTCATGATATGTATCCGGGTAGACGGTAGAGTTGAAAACCAGGTACAAGCCGCCTTCCGCTGCGACCATATCGGCAATTTCCTGCCGTAATTGATTGTGTTCTTTTTCATTCTTGTCATTCCAATGCGGTCGATTTTGATGGCTATCGACATGCATGGTAAACCCTGCCAATCCAGCTTTCTTTAATTCATGTAATAATTCAGGCGTGAGCGCCACCCCATTCGAGAGGATGACCGGTTTGACGCCCTGTTGCGCAATGAATGCCACCAGATCGACGATCTGCGGGTGTATGAGCGGTTCTCCGCCGGCGATCGAGAAATTATCGGGATTGCGCCATTTCATGAAGAAGAGCACTTCTTCTTTGAGTTCTTCCAGGGATTTATGTCCGGTCATATATTGCCGGTAACAACCCTCGCAGTGAATGTTACATATATCCGTGACTTCAAGCCACGCGATCGGGTTATCATTCATGGACCAGGGCAACCGGTAATAATTTCGCTTTTCCAACATTGTTTTCTCCTTCGATGGTTCAAATCTAAAACAAACCTTGCTTGTCAACCTGTTCGTTTTCTTATTCAATGTCCTCTGAACTGTGTGGTATTTCTACACAGTTGGCTTATTGACGACACAATTTGCTTCAAGTCGAATTTGATAAATTCACTCATTTGTTCATTGGCATGGCTCCATTCTTGATCTTTTGTAATGCACTCCCTGGTATTGGCTGCCGTGAATGCCCTGTATATATCCATTTGGGCGCAGTTGATTTTAAATATTCAAGACTGCCCGCAAGCTGACCCCAATCAGTTGCCAGCAAACTTTGCAAACCAGGGCGTGGGAAAGCGCCCAGCAGGTCCCCGGCGAAGGCGGTGCCATCTTCCAACACAAGGCACGAATGACCAGGAGTATGTCCGGGGGTATGCAGAATGGATGCATTTAATCCATACTTCTCCAAAGTTTCACCATCGCTGAGTAGAACATCGGGCAGAGTTGTGGATAACGGATTTGTTTGATTTAAAATTCTTTGCAGGTGTGGATAGATAAATCCATACCTGCGCGTCGTACCGAGCGGCGACCGGGCAAGAACCATGTAATCTGCATCAATCAAGTGTATCCCAATGCGCGCACCCGTCAAATTCCGCAAAGCGGCAGCGCTGCCATAATGATCATAATGTGCGTGAGTAATCCATATCAGCTTCAGATCTTTCCGCCCTAATTCATTCATCTTTGAGATTACTCGCTGCTGCTGACCGGGAGAGCCGCTATCGACCAGGAACAGCGCCTGGGGCGTCTCGATCAGAAAAGCGATGCCATAACCACAAACTACCGGATGGACCAGCATTATGTATCCTTTATTGTAGAAACCACAATTCCAATTCCTGAATTCGTCTCGGCAATAAAACCGGTCTCGATTGGAAATTCCATCGGATTATCACCAAGAGCAGTCGCAATGAGAATTGCCGGGGTGGCAATCAACACCGCAATGATGATGTAAGGTGATAACCGATTGAGATCTAGATGTATCTGCCAACAGGTTCACCCATTTAATAATACGACTGTTATATCGCATTTCTTTCTAATCGAGTCAAAATTCCGCCTTTTTGGGCAAATCTCGTATACGGAGCCAGGCTTTGGTGACCTCCTCTGCACCGGCTGGAAGCAATGCCAACCCAATGACCACCCCCCATTCATGCAAGTATAGGGAATGAGTGTTAAATATTGGCTGCAAGAACGGTACGTTCACCACCAGCATCAACAGGATGAATGACGCCCCAACCGCCAATTGCATGAATTTATTGGAAAAGACACCAATCCTTGCCAAGGATGCTTTTTCTGAGCGCACAGTATAGGCACGGAATAGCTCGCACAACGACAGGGTTACAAAAGCCATCGTTTCTGCGATCAACACATCTCTCCCATGCCAGTCATACTGGAGCAAGAATAGAAAGGCGTTCTTTCCAGCAGGGATCAATTCGCCCAGGTGCCAATATAAGCCAAGGAAAAATGCGCCAAGCACTGCCAGGGTTTGCACCACTGTTTGAACGATGATCCCAAGGCGCATTGAACTATTCACAATGGATTCATCTGTTTTACGGGGAGGCTGATCCATTACATCCGGGTCGCCTTTTTCCATCGCCAACGCCAGGGCTGGCGCGCCATCCGTGATCAGGTTAAGCCAGAGCAGTTGGATGACGGTTAAAGGGGTGGGCAAGCCAGCCAGGGTGGCGAGGAATATGATGGTTATCTCCGCCAGATTGGACGAGATCAGGAAAAACACAAACTTGCGAATGTTGTTATAGATTATCCTTCCCTGTTCCACGGCGGATACGATGCTGGCGTAATTATCATCAGTCAGCACCATATCCGCACTGCCTTTCGCTACATCCGTACCGGATATGCCCATTGCCACGCCAATATCTGCCCGTTTAATGGCAGGGGCATCATTCACTCCGTCGCCTGTCATGGCGACCACTTCGCCGTTTTTCTGTAGGGCTTCGACGATTCTCATTTTATGTTCCGGAGCGACCCGCGCAAACACATCCGTCCGTCTAACCTCTTCCCGCAGATCATGATCGCTCATCGCACCAACCTCTGCCCCGGTCATGACGCGATGATCTTCTGAAAGTAGCCCAATGGAACGGGCGATCGCGCTGGCTGTGTTTGGAAAATCACCCGTGATCATGATCGTACGAATCCCGGCGGTCTTTGCTTGTTCCAGCGCTGGCATCACTTCCGGGCGTGGCGGGTCGATCATACCCACCATGCCTGCAAATATCAGATTGCCTTCTACATCATCGATCTTGTCGATATCGGGTATTTCCGATGTTACCCTGTAAGCATGTCCCAGCACCCGCAACGCCTGTTTTGTCATGGCATCGTTGGCAGCCAGTATTCGCCTGCGGTCTTCATCCTTGAGCGGCATGATCGAATCATCCATCGATTGATAGTAACTGCAAAGATCCAATACGATATCTGGTGCACCCTTTACCAAAACGGTATATCCCCCCGACTGATTTTCATCAAAAGGTGATGCATCGCTCTGGCTTGGAGCCGCCAGTGCATGGATGGTCACCATGCGTTTGCGGCTTGCATCGAAGGGAACCTCCTGTACGCGTGGGTACGCTCTTGTTTGGTCAGAGAGGTTGATCCCGGCTTTGACTGAAGCCGCCAACAAGGCAGTTTCAGTGGGATCGCCGATCAGGCGGTAGGGAGTTCTTTCATCACCCTCTGCGGCAATTTCAACAGTGCCATCGTTGTTCAGTCCCGCAACCCATAGAGTGGTCAATGCCCCCAGGTAGCTGCTGAGATCGACTTTTTCACCATATAATTGGTAACCATCTTCAACGATCTCCAGGTCGTATCCATCCACCCATACATGCGTGGCTGTCATCTGATTTTGAGTTAGCGTACCGGTTTTGTCGGTGCAAATAACCGTTGCAGACCCTAACGTTTCCACAGAGGACAGGCGGCGAATCAATGCATGGCGATTGACCATTTCCCGCATGCCCAGCGCCAGACTGATCGTCACAACAGTCGGCAAACCTTCTGGAACCGCGGCAATCGCCAGCCCAACAGCGATCATGAACATCTCCAGCGCATCATTGCCTCGCAGCCAGCCAACCAGGAACACAATCACACAGATGACGATGGCGGCATACCCAAGTATCTTTCCAAGTTGTTCCAGGCGGCGCTGTAAAGGTGTCTGCTCTCGTTCCACTGATTGCAGCATTTTTGCAATCATCCCGATCTGGGTCTGCATGCCGGTGCTCACCACCAACCCTTTACCCCGTCCGTAACTTACGACCGTTCCCATGAATGCGGTGTTTTTCTGGTCGCCGAGGGGAACATCCTGCCTCAAATGGACGGAGGCATCCTTTTCCACTGCAACCGATTCACCGGTCAATGGGGATTCATCGATTCGCAAATTGGTGGTCTCTGAGAGGCGAATATCTGCCGGCACATAGTTGCCTGTTTCCAGAAGAACCAAATCGCCGGGGACAAGATGAGCCGCGGGAATCGTCTGGTGTTTCCCATCACGGATGACATGCGCTTCTGGTGCTGCCATCTTTCTGAGGGCAGATAGAGCCTTCTCAGCACGATGTTCTTGCATCACACCCAATATCGTATTCAACACAACGATTGCGACAATCACTGCTGCTTCGATGTAATCCCCAAGTAAGGCTGAAATGATGGAAGCAGCGATCAACAGGTAAATCATAAAACTATTGAGCTGTGCCCACACCATTTGCCAGAATGAAGTTGGTTTGGCTTCCGCTAACTGGTTTGGACCAAAGGACTGAAGGCGTATACCAGCTTCATGCTTCGACAAGCCGTTTGTTGCAGAAGTATTAAGCACACGAATAATCTCGTCCTCTTCCTGTGCATACCATGCTTTTTCGGTTAATTTTCCATTCAAATTTGTAGCCGTTGATGATGTTTTCCTTTGCATACATACCTTTCTTATTGATGCTCATGAACGCATCCTTCAATTTCCATTGGAGCATTTCCCGCTTTAATCTCTGCCCTTCCAAAATAAGCCAGGCAAATCACAATATCCGATAACACATAAAGAACACTGTTCCTGCTATTGATCAGAAAAATGGTTTGCCTGTTCAGTCATCCCAACAGGAGTCGAACCTGAATGCAAAACCTGAAAAGCTTTGCAGCCCCAAGGCGGGATGATTTGCCAATCGAGATGTTAAGATACAAAGTGGAAGCTATTCAGTTCCCGCGCCTTGAAGCGGGGTTGCTTCAAGGCGCGGGAAGAGTTGACCCCGGCGCTGGAGGGTGCGTAGTGCCCCCGGATGCCCCATTGCCATCCGCATCACTGCCGCAAGAAACCGCAGGAGCAAGTGAGCCTCTTCGTGGCTTCAGCATCAGCCGAAACACCCCAACCTCATAGAACCGGCGAGAAAAACGCTAAGAATATCGAACATCATTTATCTCATTACGCGACAACTGATTCATCTTGTTTGATAGCGGCTTCTGAAATCTCGGAAGACGGCAATTCTGGCAGGGGGGCAATCGAACCATTATGACCGTTATCGCCTTCGATGTAATGCTGTTTCCAAATATCGCCGGTGATGGCTTCGAACTCGCGGTTGTATTCGACCAACCCTTGTGTATATTCCGGATCGGTCAAGGTTTCGGCAGCATTGCTATCGATTGGATCGGGTTCATGTTTGCGCAGAAGTTGAGCTAACTCATCATGATGGTCACGGTTAGGGCAGGGCGCCAGCCCATTCCGGTTTTGTTTTTTATAGTCAAGTTGCCAGCGACGCAGGTCTTGGAAGAACGGCTCCTGCCAAACGTCATTGAGCGTTCCCCCACGGGCATAGACCTCCCGGATGTTGACCGGCGAATATGGCACAAATACACAGGGACTCACCGCGCCGTTCCAATCGACATAGAAATACCCACCAGCGCCGTGACCACCCGCAGACAAACAACCGTCACAAGCTGTACCATGGTTCCAGAAGTCAGCAATGAAGAAACGTCGCTCGCGAACAATTTCCCAAGAACGCCGCCACATCCAGGCTCGTTGCTGCGGTGTAACCATCAAATCGAGTGTAAATGCTCGACCAATCGGCATATACTGGAAGAGCCAGGCAAACAACGCCCCTTGATCCATGAAGAAATCGATGAACTCGTCGGATAGAATTTCCTCCGCGTTATAGCGGGTGCCTGTCAGTGAAATGCCAAAAGGCACGCCATCGCTGCGTAACTGCTTCATGGTCTGTAAAACCTTATCGAAAACACCTGCCCCCCGGCGTTCATCGGTACGCTCTTTCCAGCCTTCCACAGAGATGCACAGCAACAGGTTGCCAGCTTTAGAAAGTCGCTGGCTCACTTTTTCATCGATCAATGTGCCGTTGGTGTAAGCCATGAAGAAACAATCGGGGTGCTTTTCGAGGAGATCGATGATCCCTTTGCCTTCAGAACGGTATGCAAATGGCTCGCCGCCACTGATCACAAAAAAGCGTGACCCCCACAACGTCTTGGCTTCCTGGATCATTCTGTCGACAACGCTCCACTCCAGGGCTTTTCGTTGATCGGTCGAATCGGCATAACAGCCGGTGCAACGTAAATTGCACGCCTTGCCTGGGCTTATCAATAGAAAGCTGGGAGCGCGTATACCAAATTGATCTTTGAATATGCTGGCTGCTGCCTGGTCACCTTGTTCGAGAAAGAGCCCTTTCACCAGGAGCTGAAGGATTGAGCGAATGTAATGCTCCGAGAGGCGCCTCCCTGTCAGCGCACGATCGATCGACCCCATGATCGCAAGCCCCATCGCTGTGCGATCGTCTTCGACTCCCGGGAGTTTGCTGGGATCGGATCGGGATGCTTTTAACCCTGTCATGAATAATTTTTCCACCTCGCGCGTGACGGTTCGGCGAACGATTGGGCTTTGCACCAACTGGACGAGTTGGGGTCCCGAGGCAGTTGATGCTTTAATCATGACTTCCTTCAAGGCACCTGACAGTTGTACGTTTTCTTTCATCTTAGCCTCCTTATCATTGCTCCACTTATGGGAAGATTAGTCATCAATTGCATCACTTGAGCGACCAACTGACAACGCACACATTTGAAATCATCCTGCTCACCTTTCGGTCTGGCATTTCCCCTGCCGGGTAAACCACCCGGGAAACCATCAGACCACACCGAATGATTATCCATAGGATACCAATCTGTCGATCTGCGGTCATGTATCCAAAGTGCTATAAAAGTGTCATTTGGCTGCCGAGAAAACGGATTCATGCCTTATGTAAAACGATACTTTAATCACTTCAGCCATTGGTCTTATCCCAGCCGGGGTTAAACCCATAACACCCTCCGGGGATAATTCGGAGGGTGCCTGGCAGGTCTTGCCTTTTTACTTTTTACGACCGGACAGGATCAATGTTCATAAACGTCCGCTTCGGCTTTCGTCTTGTGGATCGTGCCATCCGGGTGCTCAGGCGGGGTGTAGATGGTATATAGCTTAAGTGCTTCCTTCGATGATGTATTGATGATGTTATGCTCTGTGCCAGCCGGAATGACAAGCGCAGAGCCATCTTCCAACTCATGAACTTGCCCGTCGAGAATCGCCTTGCCCTGTCCCTCTTCGATCCGGATGAACTGGTCCGTATCCAGATGGGTTTCGATCCCAATCTCCTCGCCCGGCTTCAATGACATGATAACCAGTTGGCTGAACGGCGCTGTGAATAGCACTTCACGGAAATATTCATTCTCTTCAGTTTTTTTCTCGATATCGATATGATAACCAGCCATTTTTTATTTCCTTTCATCCACGAAACGAATATTACTTTGCACCTGATTGTGAAATACCCCCAATAAAGACAAGGCTCTTACAAGCCTGGAACGGTGCACATGTGTATCTTCTTTGGTCTTGTGCCTGTATCTCTCCAGCTTGGTTATGGGGACATCACTATCCTTAAAGGTGCATTATCACAACAATGCGAATGATACGCTTGCCGGTGAGGGAAAGCATGAATCTAAAGTGCTATTAAAGTATCAAATATGAGGTGGACGGCTTAAGGGATCAAGCCCAACTGACGCGCTTTTGATACCGCGTGAGTGCGCTTCCTGACTTCAAGCTTGGTATAGATGTTATAAGCGTGACGCTTGACGGTGTTCAACGCAAGGAATAGCTGCGCAGAAATTTCCTGGTTGGATTTCCCCTCGGCAATCAAACGCAGCACTTCCATCTCGCGCATCGAAAGTGCGATGGGCGGACCGGATTCGGTTTCGATGACGGTTGGGCTGGATCGCTGCTTGACCCGCGGGGGCGATGCTTGCGCGATTCCATCGAAATGCGGGGTCTCTTCCAATAACTGTTGAATGAAGGCAACCGAAGGAAGATAACTGGTTGATGCCCGTTGGGCAGCCCGGCATTGCAGTAAGAGTTCTTTCAATCGCTGTCCTTCATCTAAAAAGACGCGCCGGTATCCTTCCGGTTCGCCCAAAGCCAATGCCTGCCGCAGTATATCTTTTGCCCGTTCATCCCCCAGAGCGAACTGCGCCATTGCCTTCAGTATTAATATTTCTATTTGCGAAGTAAACCTTTGGAAACGCTGCGCTTCGAACAGAAGTGGTTCCAAAAGGTTCAAAGCACGTTGGATGTCTTTCGAATTGCCCGTATCCTCGCCCGACAAGATCAGGAATCTGGCTTGAGTGAGCTGTAAATATTCGAAGACATGGTATGGATAACTCTCAAGCGCGATCGTCTCCGCGAGATCCGGGTATCCTCCCCTGACCCACCAGAGTTTTGCTTCTGTCAGGTCATGGCGTTGCAGCGCCAGCCGTGTCGAAACGGCAGAGATGACGGTATCGTCCCATTTACTGACCTCAGTGCTCAACGCCATGACCGAAGCTTCGGTCATGATCTCCTTCGCTTTTTCAACTTCCCCTTTTGCCTGGTACAGGCGCGCCAAAGTGATCATCCCATCCATATTACTGAATGACCACATTGGCTGAGAATTCTGATGCCCGCGCTCCAGGTAAATGTAGGCTTCGTCTAAATTATTGCGTTCGAACAAAACCTCACCAAATCCGGTATCCACCATACCGGCGAGTGGCAGGGGTGTTCCATCAGGACCCGTTGCCATGTACTGGGCTTTTTGTAGCGTAGCCCATGCCTGGTTTAGCTGCCCTTGCGACACCAATACATGCGCCAACTGACATGTGGAGGTGATCATCACTAACAGGTTGTTGGCTTGTTTTGCAACCCGGCTCGTATCCCGCAGCGACTCGATCGCTTTTGGGTTATCCCCGGAAAGGATGAAATATAAGCTGTTGTCCAGGGAGATCAGACTGCGTATAAATGGGTTCTCGTCCTTCAGAACGCTCGCCGCCTGTTGGGTAAATTCAGCCGCCTTTTCGATATCACCGCTGAACAACGCCAGGGAGGATTGACACAGTGCCAATCCACCGCGAAGGTTCCATAAACCGGCATTCTCAAAGTTATTATCGACCTTAGACATTCCGGTGCCTGGCTCCACTTCGATTTGATGTTCATATTGATCGAGCTGCCGCTTCAATTCCTCGATCCAGTACCGGGCAAGGTCTAAACGATAGGCAGCGATCAACCCCCAGGCATAAGGCAGGCTGAGGCGTGGTCGTTGACTGATGATCTCGTCAGGGAGCTTGCCCATCCAGTGCGTGAGCGTAAAGATCTCACCGGTTCTGATCATCGAATATATATTGCGTTCGATCAGATCTGCTGCCCATTCCGGATCACCGGAAGCCAGCGCATATTCGAAGGCTTTATCCAAGTTTGCGTTCTGTTCGAACCAACTGGCAGCCCGCTTCTGAAGGACGGGTATTTCCATAGGGTTGATTTCTGTCTGAATATGGCGAAGGAAATCGACAAACAAGTGATGATAGCGAAACCATTCATGCTTGTCATCCAAAGCGCTGATGAACAGGTGGGAATGTTCCAGGCGGTTCAGCATGGCGGAGCCATACCCTGGTTGCGCATCAGGCTTGACCACCGCTTCTCACAAGGAGCCGTTAAGCGAATCCAAAATGGAGCTCCTCAAAAGGAACTGCCGTATCTCTTCCGGCTGGCGGTCGAGCACTTCTTCGGCAAGAAAATCAACCATGTAATGGGCGTCACCTTGTAAACTTTCCACCAGCTTTTCAGGGTCTGCCTGGTCCCTCAATGAAACTGCAGCCATTTGCAGCGCGGTAACCCAACCATCCGTTCGCTTCTCGAGCGCCGTGATGGTCTCATCCGTAAGGTTCAACTGCATTGCTTGGCGAAAAAATAGCGCAACTTCATCGCTGGAAAACCGCAGATCGTTCAATCCCAGTTCAGTCAACCAGCCTTTGGCACGCAGGAATGGCAGGTCGAGCGCAGGTTCGACCCGGCTGGCAATCACGATATGAAAATTATGCGGGATATGCTTGAGAATAAAGTTGATGTTTTGGAGAATTCCCTGATCCTCCAATTCCTGAAAGTCGTCACACACCAAAACCAGTTCCTTGGGCAGCGCCGCAATTTCATTGAGCAGGATCGTTATGCCAACATCCAATCCGACACCCCAGGAAGAATGGATGATATCCAATGTGTCTTCACCCAGGTGGGGCTCTTGCGTTTGTAGCGCACCAACGAGATAGCCAAAGAAGCGGTTGATGTCATTATCATCAGGATCGATGCTCAGCCAGGCTAATGGATGTTCAGTCTTTTGCGCCCATTCGACCAACAAATTGGTTTTGCCGAACCCGGCTGGGGCAGCCACCAGGGTCAGTGGTCCTTTGACCCCCCGGTCGATGCGTTCAATGAGCCGTGGTCTGCTGACAAATTCGGATGGCATTTTCGGGATCGAGATCTTCGTGCTCAGCAGCAGCCGTTCGTTGTTACCGGTTTCTTTGGGGTTAGCCATTTTTCTTCTCGATCATCAATCAGTACAGCCCATGGAAATGATGACGATATATATTATCCTTGATTTTCCGCCAATGATTTCGGCATCCAGAATATCATCAACAGCGCAGCCATCAACGCCAGGGTGCCGCCGAAGAAAAAGGGTGCAGAAGGTCCCAATCCATTCCAGGAGCCCACACCTTGCCACAGGATACCGGCGATCAAAGAAGATGGAAATGCCAACAGTCCGATCACGGCATGGTACGTTCCATAAGCGGTGCCGCGCATATTATCTGGGACCAGATCCGCAACCATTGCGTTGGCTGTTCCGAAAGCCAAGCCAAAATACAGCCCATATGCCATATATAACAACCAGACCTGCCATGCTGTTTGCGCCAGTGCAAAGCCAAAGTAAATCGCAGCATAGACCAACCAGCCACCGATGATCAATCGCCGTCGACCAACACGGTCGGAAAGTGAACCGGCAGGTGTGGCGACCAGCGTGATAACCAGGTTATAGATTGCCAGCATGACCAAAATGCCCGTGACCGAGACCCCCAGATTTTGAGCGCGCAACACCAGGAAGGAATCCGCCGAGTTGCCCAGCGTAAAGATGCTGACGATCACCAAAAAGACCTGGAACGGTTTGCCCAGGCTGCGCATGGAAAACTTTGGCGCTTCGCGTTGTCCTTTCACCGGCACGTCCTTCGCCCCAATCGCCAGCGAGAGCACCGCCAGGAAAGCTGGTACCAGGCTGATCAGTACGATCGTCTTGAAAGTAGATTCGGATAACTCGATGGTGTTTGCCTGCGCCAGCCAAACGACCAAAGCGGCAATCACCAACCCCAGAACAGCGCCGGCTTTATCCATCGCCCGGTTGAACCCAAACGCCAGCCCGCGCATTTCTTTGGATGTCGAATCCGCCACCAGTGCGTCGCGTGGCGCGGTGCGTATCCCCTTGCCCACCCGATCCGCCCAGCGAACCCCGGCAATCAACCCCCAACTATTGGCAAAGAAAAAGAATGGTTTTGAGATCGTCGAAAGCCCATATCCGGCTACCGCCAACCATTTACGTCCTCCCAGCTTATCTGAAAGCCACCCCGAAAACATTTTTAAAATGCTGGAAGTGGCTTCGGCAACACCTTCGATGAGTCCAATGACGCTGGTTTGCACACCCAGAACATTTGCCAGGAATAACGGCAGGATATTGAGCACCATCTCACTGGAAATATCCATAAAGAAACTTGTAAATCCCACTGCCCAAACATTACGGGGTAGCTGCTTGATTGATTTGCGTTCGGTTGAATTTACGCTTGTTTCTGCCATGTTATCCTTCTTTTTTATAAGTGATTAATTTGCGTAACTCGATCCAGTACGTTCCGATCACCGTCGCGGCGAACACCAACCCCCATTGTGATACGGTCAATCGCGTGACTTTCATCAGTTGCTGAACGCCGGGGATGAGGGAAACGATTATGAGGAATGCCACTATCCCACCGCTCCAAATTAGCATCATGCGGTTGCTGCCCAAACCCAATTGCAAGATCGGTTGACGCTCCGAGCGCATATTGAACGCCAGGAACACATGCCCGATCAGCCAGGCAAAAAAAGCGACAGTCTGCGAGGTCACCTGGTTTTGCGTGCCGTACCACGTGAACAGATAGACTGCCGAGACGGCGGCAAACAGTCCCAGCGAAGACGTGATGATGCTGTTGATCATGGCTCTATCCATAAACCTGGCTTTCGGATCGCGTGGCTTCTGGTCAAGAAGATCGGCTTCGGGCTTTTCCGCCACGAAAGCGGCGGCAGCCATCAAATCCATGAATAGCTCCATCAGGATGATCTGCACCGGCGCAAAAGGCACCGGTATGAGCAGGAGCGTAGGCAATAAAGTGATCAACACCAGCGCCAGTTTGCAAGTCAGGTAGTAACGCACGCCTTTCTTGAGATTTTCATAGATCAGACGACCTTCGCGGACGGCGTTGACGATTGTGATAAAGTTATCATCTGCCAGGATCATATCGCTGGCTTCGCGGGCAACGTCCGTACCGGTTTCTCCCATCGCCACGCCGATATCCGCAGCCGAAAGTGCCGGGGCGTCGTTCACGCCGTCTCCGGTGACAGCCACACGCTCCCCCATCGCTTGCAGCGCCTGGACAATACGCAGCTTGTGTTCGGGCGTGGTGCGCGCGAAGATTGCAGCGCGCTGCACGACCGCTATCAGCTTGTCATCCGAAAGCCGGTCAATCTCTGACCCGGTTATGATCTCATGATTGCCATCCAGACCAACCTGCCGGGCAATGGCGCGGGCAGTCAGCGGGTGATCACCGGTGATCATGATGATGCGCACGCCGGCGCGTTGGCATGTGGCAATGGCATCTCGTGCTTGCGGGCGGGCAGGGTCTTGCAGCCCAACCAAACCCACAAAGGTCAATCCCCTCTCCGCTGTCGCCGGGTCCGAAGCGTCCTCCACCAGGAATCTTTCAGCGCATCCCAGCACACGCAGCCCATCTGCTGCCAAATGGGTCACGCGCTCCAAAATGTTCTGCCGTGATTCTTCTGTCAGCACTTCGGCAGTTTCGCCATCAAGAATGTGGGTGCTTTGCTGTAGAACAGATTCGGGCGCCCCCTTCACTGCCAACCACAGTCGACCGTCCCGGAGTGAGAGTGTGGACATGCGTTTGCGTTCGTTATCGAAGGTATATTCAACAAGGATCGGGCGCGCGCGGCGTTCGGCATTGACATCCCAACCAGCCTGCTGTGCGGCGCGCATCAGGGCAGTGTCCATCGCATCCCCCTGGTACACTGCGCCGTTCGGGAGCGCGTCATTACAAAACATGCCGATTTCCAGCAATCGACTATGCGAAGCTCGCGTCTCTAAATTTACAACTTTCATGCGGTTTTCTGTCAGTGTGCCGGTTTTGTCGGTAGCGATGACCGTTACCGAACCCAGGGATTCCACCGCGTTGAGGCGTTTGGCTATGGCATGTTTTTTGGAAAGACGGAATGCGCCCAGCGATAATACCATGGTGATAATGATGGGCAATTCTTCAGGGATGGTGGCAAACGCCAACGAAAGACCGGTAAGCAGCATCTGTTTGGGCGGCTGGTGTGCAAGAAAGATCCCAATCAATGGGACCAACACGCTAAAGCCCAGGGCAAACCAGATCAGAACCTTACTCAACTCATCCATCATATTCTGCAGGGGTGTGCGTGGCTCTTTTACCTGGCGAGCCATCCCGGCAATGCGACCGATCTCGGTGTTCATCCCGGTAGCCACCACGATTGCCGTTCCTTTGCCGCGTGAGACCAGTGTGGAGGAATAGACCATATTATGACGTTCAGCCAGGGGCGCATCGGGGTCAATGCCGGCAACTGCGCTTTTTTCCACCGGCAGCGATTCGCCGGTAAGTGTAGATTCATCCACCGATAGACCGAATGATTCCACCAGGCGGGCATCGGCTGACACACGATGACCACTCTGCAGGATGATCAAATCACCTGGGACAACCTGCTCTAGCGGGATTTCGAGAAAACGCCCGTCTCGTCGCACCGCTGTGTTCGGTTCCGCCAATTTTCGCAGGCTGGCGATGGCATTTTTCGACCTTCGTTCGTTGATGACTTCCACCGTATTCAAAGCAAGGATGATCACGAAGATCATTATCGCGTCCGCCAGTTCGCCCCAGACCGCATACAATACGCCGGTGACCAGCAGCATGAGCACCATTGGTTCCCGCAGTTCTTCGAAGAAAACCTGCCAGAAGGGCTCTTTCTTCTCTTCTGTAAGCGTATTACTTCCCACCTGTGCCAGGCGTATTTTGACTTCCTGCTCCGAAAGACCATCAACCTGGTCCGTTCCCAAATCTACGGTAATTTTATCCATCGGTGCAGTGTGCCATTGGGTATGAAGCACTTTGTTTACATCAATCATTGTTCGCAACAATCATTATTTTTTAGCTTTCAACAATCCGCCCGGGGTTTGGTCGGGTCCTGGTGCCTGACGATTGAATACCTCGTTTGAAAATATCTCGAAGGCAGTTCGGCATTGATCCATCACTGCGGCTGCCTGCTTAGCCTTTTCTCCCGCAAAAAAATCGCGATTGCGAATCTTTTCCAGCCAGCTCGTCAACCGTTGAAGATCCTGTTCGCTCTCCTCGAATTCTGCAAAAGTGAATTTTTGTGCCTTTGTTTCTCTTTCAATTTCGGCTAGAAATTCCTGACTCTGTTCAAGGAATTCGGCGTATTCTTCCCCACGGTCCGCATGGAAGCGCATCAAAATATCGCGCTCGATGTCGGAATTCAGCGGCGAAATACTAAAGATCTGACCGCTCGCGCCTTGCTTGATGACCGTATCCAGCAGATCTTCCAGGAACTTGACCTGTTCGGGTTGGTTTGGCAGCATCCAAACCCCGTTTTGTAATCCCAACGCGCCGGCTGCTCTCAGCTTGCGCCAGATACTGACCCTCAAACTGGAGGGGTTGGCTGGAAGTTGGGAAAGGAACAATAGCCAATTCATGACTGCCTCCATTATGCTTCATTGATCTTATCACAAATAAGTCGTAATTGCAACATATGTTGCAATTACGACTGCAAGGTCATTCGATTACTTATTCTTGTTCAGTCGCTACGATAAACTGGGTGACCGATCATTTTATGATGGCGAACACGCCCGCTGCAAACAGCACGATGAATCCAGCGCCCATCAGGTTTGAGACGACCATTGTCCACAGAAAAGTGGTGATTGGCACCCCAAATGCGCCGCCCGCTATGCTGACAAACTTCGGTCCAAATCCGGGGAGCATGCGCGCCAGCAACAAAAAAAGCGGGGAGTCGATCGGAAGGCGCCCCAATTTGAATGGCAACTTCTCCTTCTTCTTTTGGAAATCAGCGATATCGCCAATGTTTCCCCCAATGAAGAATTCAATGACGCCAGCCAGGGTATTCCCCATCGTTGCCAAAATGATGGCGATCAGCGGACCCTTCCATGTGAGAACCAGGAATGTCACCGGTTCCGCCGGGATAAATGTAACACCTAGTAATATATAGGCAGTTAAGGCTATCAACAAACCATATTTTTCGTTATTCAGGAGAAACGTCTTGAAGTCACCAATTTCAAAATTCAATGAAAAGATGACCGCGATGATTAAAAGCAAAACGATTAGAGCTACTTTTAATACTTTTTCCCAACGCTTCAAGTAGGCATTCATGAATAATAAACCACGTATTAGCTACGAGATACCTTGTGAGCATTGGGTACCCCGGTTGTTTGCCATAGATCATCAGCGATCATTATCGCTGCATCAGAGTGGGCTAAACGACGAGAGTTCGAGGTAATGTCTACTAACATCTTTTGTCGATCCTTCAATCACACATCTGCCAGATCAGTAACCACAGCAAAAAAGGGTGGTTTGTACTTGAACGAATCCAACACCGTTCCAACAGGAGTATTGAACATCTGATTTATACTTACGATAGCGTCCGGTTTCATATCACCGATAAGTTTCTTGATATTCTTATATAAAGCCAGCGTTATTGTACCCTCAATTAGTGTGCTGGCTGGGCGAGTATCGTTGATTTCATTGGAAAACCGGCACCAATTTGGATGATCTCGAACGTTACGGTCATCATTACGTTCGGTTTTCTGAAGTAATATTGATGATGCTTGTTCAAAAACAGGGTTAATTACCGATGCAACCACTTCATGTAGATGCCGTAACGCCAACGTTTTCGCAATTGCGTTGGCTGTGTTGCGGTGACCAAAACCAGAATCACTCGTTAGAATGAGATAATGCTTGTTGAGGGGCATACATCACCACGAACTCATCATTCACGAAAGTGCTCTTTTTTAGTTGCGCCAATAACTTACGCATTCGCGGGCGATTGAAGCGCTGCATGATGATCGGCACCAGATTATTGAGTAATGCGTACAAGACCATCAACCAGCCACCGATGATACTGTTCCACAGGAAAAATAAAAATCCCGGCATAATCATCAGCCAGTGACACACCTCAGACCGGACGCTTTCTACCAACCAGCGTTCCAAATAGGCAGGATCATAAGTCAGCAATTTTTTAATTGAGAAAGTACCGCGATATAAAGCGGATCCGTTGGGGATGAAGCGTTTCCAGGCACGCACATGGAATATTTGATCGTATATTCTCCCGTCTTTTTCCCATGAAAATGCCTGGAAAAAACGCCGGTTGGGATTTAACCACTGTAGTGGTATTTTGGAACTCAAGTACCCGATGTTGAGGTGAAACACCACCCAGGCGAGGATATCAATGATGATCGTTTCTATAGGACTCAGGAATATGACTTGCATGATCACAGCCCTTATGCTTTGAATTTTATCCATTCAAAGCATACATTTTTAGGAAAGGGCTGTCATGAATCCAAAGTGCTATTAAAGTATTATTGGCGTTGGCGTAACATCATTCCTGGAATTTTTGAGCCCGAATAATCGCAACGTCATCACTCCCACAACACATCCGCATCTGGTTCACCACCGCAGGCATCGTTGCCAACCAGGCTGTTCTTGCTCTGGATCAAGATCGCCAGGTCATTATCGACACGCATGCCGTGCAGCCCATTGCCAATGGCAAGGCTGTTCCTGATCATCACGGTCTGCGCCGGCGCGATGACGACGATACCGGAGTAGCCTTCGCCCCCAGATAGCCCGTTGGACATGACGGTGATCCTGTCCATCAAGACGGCGCCATTGGCTTCGACGCGGATGCCTTCCCGGTCGTTCTGCCTGGCTGTGACCTGCTTGAGTGTCACCTTGCCGGCGCCGGGTGCGGCGATGACCTCCAAGCCAACGCCGGTATTATCATCCGTGGCAACACGGCTGACCGAGACGACTCCCAAAGAGTGCAAGGTGATGCCGGAACCATTACCAAAGACTGTCGCATTGGACAAAACAATGGCGCTGGCTGCCCCGTTGGAATTATCAACATCGATGGCATGACCGGCATTGCGGTCTGCCCGTACGGAATTGATCACGACCTTGCCGCGCGTAACGAGATAGATACCCGTCTGGTTATCCTGCAATACAGCGTTCTTGATCGTCACCGCCCCCGCTGCCGCGCCCGGCAGGTCAAGTTGAAGCCCGTTGGCGGCATTCCCATCAGCGTGCATACCGGTGATAGAGATTGCGCCCAACGAGATGATGCTGACGCCGTGATGCAGGTTGCCATCCACCGAGATGTCTTTAAGCCAGACCGGAGCGATCGCGCTAAAATCATTGACGACCAGGATGCCAGCCTGCCCGGCGCCGTTGCCCAGGTTTCCATCAGCGATCACACGGCTGAGGCTGACCGCGCCGTCGGCGCGGATTTCGACACCGTTCAGCCCATTTGCCATGAACGCATTCGTGCAACCGGCGGCAGCCGAGAGACTGACCTTACCGACGCTGGCAACAAACAGTCCGTTGACAGCGTTACCGCTCGCCAGGATATTGGTAAGCGTCACAGAGGCAGGCGCGCCTTCCGGCATGCGACCGATATCGATCCCGTCGCCGCCTTCCCACGCATCAGCACCGCCGGCAATATTATCTTCCGCCGTGAGATCCTTCAATATCACCTTCCCGCGCGATAGCAGGTATAGACCATCACCATGATTCCCGGAGAACACAGCTCGGGTTATGCTAACCTTGCGCAACGTGCCGCCCGCACTATTGTCCAGCAATGCGCCAGCCCCGACAACGTCGTCACCACCGTTCTGGTTGGCAGTGATGTTGCTCAAAGCGATGTTCCCATTGGTCAGAATGACCAACCCGCTGCCCTGGTTGTCGATCACCAGGCTGTTCTTGATGGTCACATTTCCGCGATTCTCGATGAACATCCCGTCAGATCCATTATCATCCACCACCAAGTTTTCAAGCGTGAGCGTACCATAAGTGAACAAACCAACCCCGAAACCGGCGCCTGTCCCCTGGTTGACCGAAAACACGCTATTCGAAATGGCGATGTTATGCGGGAATTCCGTGGGGTGTTCGCGCTCGATCTTCAACCCATACGATGAATTACGACTGGCGGAAATATCTTTGATCGCGACTGACAGGTCGGTATCCAGCCATAGACCAAACCCCGGCAGGGTGACACCGTTGCCATCGAAGGTGCTGTTCGTGATCTTGATCGTACCTGAGGTGACATCGGTATCGATCAATGCGCCATTGACCGGGTTGTTATCTACCCTGACACGGTTCAACGTCACGCTGCCATAATGATCCAATATATAAAGCGCGTTTTCGACTGCACTATTGGTGCTCTGGATTTGAACATCTTCCAACGTAAGCAAACCGGCGTTGTTCCAAAAATAGACGGCGCCGCCATTCGTGTCTATCGGCAGGATCGCTTCTTCCCCAGAGATCACATTCAAGCCCTTGAGCCGGAATCCGGCTTTCATGTTTTGGATCGAGATCGCGGTTTCGAGCCTCGTCATGGAAGTGCCATCGGACGCCATTTCTCCAATGACGCCGCGCAGCATGCCGAGATTGGGGTGGGATCCGTCGATAGCCAATTCATCATCGACACCATAGATACCTTCACCGATGTACAGATATCGATCGGAAGGCACCAGGTCACCAGCGATACGGATCAACGCCTCACGAATAGGTGTTGAGCTGACCCAGCAGGTAACGTTTTCGATCGTCCCTTCCGGGCATGCACCAGGCTCCGTGACGGTGGCATATTTCTGCGAGCCGACCTTCCACCACGGGTCGCTGCCACTGCCAGACGCCCTGATCTGCAATTGCTCCAACGGCTGAGGCGCCCCCACGTCGGGCGATCCTTCATTAGCAAGTGATGCCTCCGTAGCTTTCCCGGCTGCTGCCGGCGCCAATAGTGGGGCAGCAGGCTGCTCAGGTGGGGGCGGAGCCGAGGCATTCGCAGTGACAGGCAGCAACAGCGCGGTGAATGCGAACAAGAATGCCAAAAAGACAGGCAGGAAGCGGTTGGATTTCATGGCTGATCCTTTCTACGCTCGGGGCATGAGTGCAAAACTCTCCTACATTAGTCGAATGGTCAAACCCGGATGTGATAAGTTTAGCAACGAGGTGGAAAAGTGCAAAACAATCAAGATTACAGCGGGGAATTCCCCACTGTTAATGCAGCCAAGACTAACAACACGATTTTGAGCGATGTTGGCGGGGTGGCAATTGTGGCATCACTGTGGAATGGTTGGGCATCGGGTTCAGATCTGCGAATCATTGCTCCCAGTGCACTTGAACCCTTCACCAACAGCCCGACGATCTTCCTTGTTCGCAAGGACCTCATTGACGATGGCACTATAAAAACGATTGCTGACCTAAAAGGAAAGACCGTTGCTGTTGCAGGCGGACCGGGTAGCGGCAGTGAATATTTGGCTGCGAAAGCTCTTGAGCGCGGTGGAGTGACGATCTTTGATGTTACTATGTTGAATATCGGTAACGCTGATATGCCGGTTGCTTTCGAGAACAAATCTATCGATGCAGGTCTATTAGGGTCGCCATATGCTGAAAATGTTGTCGATGGTGGGTTTGCAACGGCATTCGAAAAAGATATCACTCCTGGCTTGATGA
The DNA here is from genome assembly GCA_013177815.1 of Anaerolineae bacterium. Taxonomy (GTDB): domain Bacteria; phylum Chloroflexota; class Anaerolineae; order Anaerolineales; family Anaerolineaceae; genus JABLXM01. Next base: position 33,925 of record JABLXM010000006.1, read on the forward strand.
CGGTGACTTTTGTGGGATCAGGCAAGTTCATTAATGAACGCTCAGAAGTAGCTCAGCGCTTTGTATTAGCTTTGTATTAGCTTTGTATTAGCTTTGGCTGAAGCTGCAGCAGCCATGCAAGGGGATGACTACCTCTCTGATGAGAACAGCAGCTCATAATGAAAATACTGCCACTGCGTTGGCTTTCCAAGTATTCCTACTTTAACAGGTTCACTTAGATTCAACATAACTTTCATATTCCCAAAGCATCCTTTTCGCAAATCGACCAAGTGATCAGCCTGGCATTTATCCACATCCCCTGCACCTGGCGCAATCATTCGTGTCAGAGGCAGGGGTGCGCTGGGAGGAATCACCCGCGCAGTCGTGAAGATTTTGTCTTTGAGTTCGATCTGCTGTTCTTGTGAACTCCAGATTAATAGGACACCAAGGGGCTATCTTTTGAATCAAACGGATATAGCTGAATGTACATCAAAGATCGAACGTTGATACTTGTTCAATAAACAATCAAAGCCTTCCTGGTCGTCGAACTGGCATTCCCGCAGGGGTGCGACCTGGGCGGGCTGACCGCGCGCGTGGGCGCCGAACCGGTGCGGTTGACCGTCACGCTCACCGTGGCAGGTGAGGTCGAACCGCGTGTCTTCATCGCCGAAGCCGGTGAAATCTCCAACGTGCACCTGTGAGAGGTCGTGCTGGAGTAAGTTATCTATAGTTCGAATTTATGGGGGCGTTATTCCGCTACGAAACTGGTGACCGGCGAATACAGGCTGGAGACCGTGCCATAGGCGTACACCTTCCAGTAATAAGTCCTTCCGGCGGTCAGCGTCTTGCTGGAAAGGTATTGTGAATCATAAACCTTCACCGAGATCAAGGTGCTGCTGAAACTGGGGCTGGTGGAGACCTTCAGCACGTAGGCGGTCGCTTCGGGCACATCCGTCCAATCGAAGGTCGGGCGCAAACCGGAACTGCCCAACCCCTCCACCGGAGCGAGCGGCTCCGGCGCCTCCAGCCGGGTCCTGAAGTAGCGGTAGGAGGACCAGGTGGAGTGTACTCCGTCGGCGTGATAAGAGCTGACCCGCCAGAAGTAAGTGCGGTTGGGCGTCAGCGGCTCCGGCACCGGCAGTTGTGAATCCGCCGTTTGGTAAGTGATCACATCCTGGTCGAAGTATTTGCTGGTGGAAAGCTGCACCAGGTAGGAATCCGGCAGGTTGGTTGAATCCTTCCAGTCCAGCGTGGGGCTCCAATCAGGAAGCACACTCTTGCTGGAAGGCGCCACCGGCGAAGGCACCGAGGGCGGATAAGGGGTGGTGAAGGTACGCACGTCGGAATATAGGCTGGGGTTGCTGCCGTAGGCGTAGACCTTCCAGTAGTACATTCGGTTGGCGCTCAGGCTCTTGGTCAACGTGTACTCGCTGCTGTATACCTTGACAGAGATGGCGGATTTGAAGGTCGGATACGCCGAGATTTTGATGTAGTAAGCCGTGGCGCCGGGCACATCCTCCCAATCGAAGGACGGTCGGAGCGAATCGGTCATCACGCCGTCCGTCAGCATCACCAACGTTGGCGTCAGCATACGGGTGCGGAAATAGCGATACGAAGACCAGGCGCTGTACTGCCCTTCCTGATTGTATGAGCGCACCCGCCAGTAGTAGCGCGTATCGGGCGCTAGGTCGGTCGCCAGCGTATAGGCGGATTGCGGGACGAAGGATTCCTGCCAGATCACATCTCCAGGCTCGAAGGTGCTGGCGGTAGCCACCTGTAATTCGTAATACGTCGGGTAGTTGGATGAATCCTTCCAATCCAGATCGATGGCGGTGTCGTGCGAGACCAGGCTGCCGGACTTGGGCGCGTACAGCGACGGCTTGGAAGGCGGGTTGGCGCTGAAGAAGCTCATCGTCTGCGAGTACTCGCTCCGCACGCTGCCCGACCTGGCAATCACGCGCCAGTAAATCGGGCGGTTGCCGGAGATATCCGAAATCGGCTGGTAGAACGGTTCGTAGACCGTCTTGCTGATGATGGGCTTGGAGAACGATGGCGAGGTCGAGACGTACAGGCTGTAACTGGTGGCGCCCGCCACCGCCTGCCATTCGAACGCCGGGCGCAGGTTATCTGGGTTGCTTCCCTCGGCAGGCGCGTACACGCTCTGCTGGTTGAGCATCTTGACCTTGATCGTGAAGGACGCCTGCGAACCGTTGGCGCCATCGACCACCAGGTAATACGGGTGACCTGCCTGTGCATTGAATTGCACTGCATCCTCGCCGCCGCCGATCAAGTTGCTGCTGTGGCATTCGCCGCTGCCATCCAGCACGAACACGTCCAGATCCTTGCCGGTGGTCACGCTGCTCAATTCAGCCACCAGCGTGCCGGTCATGGGGGCGGTGAAGCGGTATGCATATTCCGGACCGGACATATCCTTCGCCCATCCGGCGTAATCCACCATCCAGTAATGCGAGTTGGTGCTGTAGTTCTTGTAGGTGTGGCTGCTGCCGAGCGTCAGCGTGGTGGCGGGCGCGCAGCGGTTGCTGGCGCTGACCGTAAACGGCAGCACATTGGATGAGCCACCGCCCGGCACCGGGTTGTAGACCGTGATATCGTAAGTGCCCGCCTGCTCCAACCGGCTGGCAGCGATGGTGGCACGCACTTCTGAATTGCTGACGTAGGTGGTGGTCAATTCGGTTCCATGCCAACGGATGCGGGCGCTGCTGACGAAGTTGGAGCCGTAGGCGGTCAACACCACGTCACTGTCGCCGGTGCTCGCCGCGCTGGGGGTGATGCTGTCCAGCACCGGGATGAACGATCCGCTGCCACCCCCGGAGACGCCGCCGTCATTGATCAGGAAGGTGCTAAAGGGGCAGCGTTTCTCGCCGTCGCGCGTCAGGTACATGTAATCGCAGTTAGTGTCGTAATTCGAGCGACCGCTGTGAATCACCCAGCGCGAGAGGTCGCTGCTGTCGAGCGGGTAGTAGGCGCCGTTGTAGCGCAGGGTGAAATGCACGTGCGGTCCAGTCGAAGACCCGCCGTTGCAGGTGGCTTCAGGTAGCGTATTGGCGATCACCGCCAGGTTGTCGTTGATGTTGACGCTGGCGCCGGTGCTCACCTGCACGTTCTCGAGGTGATAGTAACTGGTGCTCCAGCCGCCGCCATGGTTGATCTCGACATAGCAGTTGGTCTTGCTCTTCACCGTGCCAGCCGCTGCCGCCGTCACCCACATCGCGCTGGTGTTGCCGCCCCAGTCCACACCGGTGTAGAAATCGATCGAAGACATGTCCGTGCCGCTGCCGGTGTAACCGTGAACGCCGCCAAAGCCCCAGGCGTCGCCGATGGCGTAGGGCAGTTGCAGCATGCCGCTTGGCGCCGCCAGCGCCCTCAACCCGCTGCCTGGCACATGGTTGATCTCTGCCAGCGGGTCCTCACCGAACAGGCGCAGGTAGGTCTGGTAGAAGCCCTCCGGCAAGTTCGGGTCAAGCGCGACCAACATCGATTGCGCGTCGCGCGAGAGCGCCAGCCCGGCGATCAGGGCGTACGTCCCGGCGTTGGTCTCGCCGGCAGGCTGGAAGGAACTGCCATCCGCCAGCGTGAAAGTTGGCAATTCGCGCGTGGCAGGGTCCATGGCGCTGTATCCGTACAGGTGTTGGTAGTAGGCATCCACCATCACCTCCGCCATCTGGTCCAGTTCAGCGTCGAAACCGGGGCTGCCCAGCGCGAAGGGCTGTTCCGGGTCAGCGTCCGGTGAACTCACCCAGCCGCTGGCAACCTCCGCCGCTGCCAGCATCACCTTGGGGTTGAACGAATAGACTTGCGAGCGCCCAAAGATGACGTCCGCATAAGCTTCCCGCCCTATCCCGGCGCCGGCGAGGTAGCCGGCGAGATCGAACCCGTCCAATTGCGGACCGTAAACGAACGTCCCATCCGCCAGCAATTGCCAGGCGGGTTGCGCGGGTGTTTCGGTTGGTTCTTCAGGCGTAGGTGATTCGGGCGTCAGGGTGGGTTCGAGCGTGGGTGTGAATTCGGGCGTTGGTGATTCTTCCGGGGTTGAGCTTTCTTCCGGCGGTGGATCGGTCGCTTCCGCCGTTGGAGTCTCCAGCAAGGGAGGCTCTTCGGCAATGGGCGATTCGGTCTCCGTTGGCGTCTCGGTTGGGGTGGTTTCTTCCGTGTTCGTTTGTTCGGAGGTGGCGCTTGGGATTGGCAGGTTTTCGTCCTGGGCGTGGGCTGCCGGCACCGCTGTGAAGAATTGGCTGGACAGCAGTATGCTCAAGAGGACGGTGACAGAGACCGCCCGGCGTCCCCAGCGCATGATTTTTCTGCTGAATACCATTATGGACTCCGATAGTTTAGATATACAATGTAATATAGTTTTATCTACTATTGTTTATGACCTGATTTCATTGTAACATCGGTCTAAAATATGTACTTTAACGGTTTTGATAGGTAAAATTTTTGATTATTGTATTTCAAGATTGTTACGTTATTTCTTGATTATTCATTCGGTTAGATTTTATCACGTTTTGTTACAATTTTGTTCCAATTCTGTTACAGTAACCTACGATCACTTAACAATTTGTTGTAAACTCGCATTGTCTCCGCCTTGTGTACAATAAGAGTTGTCATGACAGACGAAACCGATCACAGCAAGCAGGCGGCAACCGGGACCCCCGCACCTGCTGATTCATCGGATGGGGCGCTGGCGCCCGTTCCTTCCCGCCTGGAGCAAATGCTGCCCCTGGTCAGCCGGAGTGGTCTGGTCGCGCTGGTCCTGCTGTTAGGCGGGTATGCCTCCACGTTGGTCTTCCAGGAACGCTGGTTGATGCTGCCCAACATCCGCGATTCCCAGATGGAAACCTGGTGCCGCGTCGATTTCCTCTGCCGCACGGCGCTGCCCTCGTATTTTGTGATCGTGCTGCCGGTGATCGCCTTCATGCTGGCGGTGTTGCTCGCCTTCATGCCGCCCCACCCGGATTCATTCGCCCGCCCGCAACCCGACACCCCACCAGCAGCGGGCATCCCAGGCGTAACGCAAACCCGCACCGGTCGCGGTCTGCAATACCTGGCGTTGTTGATCACTGCCACCAGCCTGCTGCTGTATCTGTTCTTCCAGCGCGTGCCCGCCGGTGAAATTGCGCTGGCGCTGCTGTGCTTGCTGGCAGGGCAGGCGCTGGTCTGGCTGCCATTGGAGAAGCTCGCTTCGGCGGCGAAGTCGCTGCCGGGTTGGTTGTTGCCCTATGCCCTGTTGCACCTGGGGTTCATCCTGGCGCTTACCGCCCAGGCGAATCGCACCCCGGGGGCGCCGCTGTTCTGGCTGCTGCTGGCGTTGTTGCTGATCTTCCTGCGCGGCTGGCTGAAACAGGTGCCTGTCGTCCTGTGGGTGATGCTGTTGGCGCTGGCGCTGATGACAATCCAGATCGGTTCCTGGCGCTTCTCGATCGTGGGCGATGAATACAGTTTCTTCTCACTCGGGCGTGAAATCCTGGCAAAGTCTCCGGGGTATATCTTCAACCGCTTGTTCGATGGCTCAGGCGTCTATGGCTCGCATCCTTTCTTCTCATCATTATTGCAGGCGGCGTCGATGCGCCTGCTGGGCGAAGGCAACTTCGGCTGGCGCTTCAGCAGCATTTACCTCGCCGCCCTCAGCATCCCGCTGCTATATTTGTTCCTGCGCCGGCACATAGAAAAGCCCACCGCCCTGCTCACCGCCGGTCTGCTGGCGCTCTCCACTTACCTGATGTCCTTCGCCCGCATCGGTTACAACAACCCCCAGGCGCTACTGGCGCTGGCGCTGGTATTATGGCTGGCGGGCGAGGCTTCCCGCCACCGCGACCCATTGCGCTATAGTCTGCTGGGAGCCTCGCTGGCGCTGTGCTTCTATGTTTACCCTGCCGCGCTCTATATTCCGCCGCTGGCGATCATCTACCTGTTGTTCTTCGACCCGCCCTTCGAGCGCACCGCCCTGCGCCGCTGGGTCTACCTGCTGCCATCCTTCTCCCTGCTCTTCCTGCCGCTCATCTTCCAGCCCGGTTACTGGCAGGAGAAACTGGCAGGCACCTTCATGAACAACCCCACCATCTTCGAGCAGGGTCAGGGTATCTACCATTTTGGTTCCAACCTGCTGTATTCGCTCTTTACTTATCTGTATATCCCGGATGAGACCCATTTCGTGGTCGTCTCGCACCTCGACCTGATCAGCGCCATCTTCGTGCCCATTGGGTTGGCGCGCCTGGTGCGCCTGGCGCCACGGCATAAGTTCGCCGGCTTCCTGTTGGTGCTGGGGGCATACCTGTTGGTCACTGTCGGCATCACCCACGACCGCCAGTTCCCCACCAACACCCGCATGTTCCTGCTGTTGCCGCTTTGGACGTTACTGGCAGCCGGTGGTATCCGCTGGGTGTGGCTGGAGCTGGCTGCTTGCCGTGTACCGGCGAACTGGCAACGTTGGGGGCTGGCAATCCTACTGGGGTCGATCGCCATTCTGAACCTCCTCCAAACCTATCCGCTGGCGGCTGCCCGCATGGTTGGTGACCCCAACCTGGAGGTGCTTTTCCTGCGCTGGCTGCAATACGACCAGCAGCAGCCGCAGCGCTCATCGGGGGTATACGTCTTCATCACCGAAGAGGATTGGGGCATCGATGGTATTCGCCTGTTGCGGGATGTCTATCGCCTGCCCGAATCGCAGGCGCAGTTGAAGCGTCTGGTGGCAACTGGCGAGACCCTCTCCGAAAGCGACCTGATCCGGCTGGCGGATGAGGATGTTTTTGTCATCGTGCAGCCGTGGATGGCAGAAGATCGTCGCACAGCGATCGAGCAGCATCTGGCAGCGCTCGGCAAACGCCCGTGTTCCATCCAGAACGCGCCATCTGTTTCGCCGCGTTTCACGTTGTGGATGCCGCCAGGGCGCTTCGATTCATGCCCAGCCGGCGGCGTCTGGTAACACGCGCCGGGCGTCTTGGGGGAAATTGATAGTCTTTGGATAGTTCACCGCCAATTTGTGATTTTAAAATATGGGCGGGTCAACCAAGATCGCTGTCGGTTGGCTGCTAGTAAGGAGGTAGGCATGAATACCATCCGGCAATTGCTCGCATTACGGGGCACCGACCTGTGGACCATTCGCCCGCACGACACAGTCTTTGAAGCCTTGCGCCTGATGGCGGATAAGGACGTCGGCGCACTGGTGGTGGTGGAGGGGCATCAGATCGTGGGCATGATCTCGGAGCGCGACTACGCCCGCAAGGTGATCCTTTTAGGGCGCGCCTCCACCGACACGCTCGTCGGCGAGATCATGTCCACCTCGGTCGTCACCATCCACCCCGACCAGACGGTCGAAGAAGCCCTGGCGCTGATGTCCACCCGGCGCATCCGTCACCTGCCGGTGCTGGATGCAGGGAAATTGGTGACGGTTATTTCGCTCGACGATGTCGTCCGCACCATCATCTACCACCAACGCCAGACCATCAAATTCTACGAAGAACTGGAACTGGATCGCTGATCGTAACGTTGATCGAACGATTGCGCAGGGATCATCGCCACGCCTTCGCCTGTTTGTGACCGGATCGCATCGTACAACTCCTGCCACCCCCCACACGCAGTTTGATAGTTTTTGAGAGCAACGGACCCGCACCCAGGTGTTATAACCAGCAAGAACTGCGTAACGGTCGCAACCCATCACACGTAACAGGAGGTAAATATGAATACCATTCGTCAATTGATCTCACTGCGCGGCGCGGACCTCTGGGTCATCTCGCCCCAGGATACGGTCTTCAACGCTTTGCGCATGATGGCAAAATTGGATGTCGGCGCGCTGGTCGTGATGGACGGCGCCCGCATCGTTGGCATGTTTTCCGAGCGGGATTACGCCCGCAAGATCATCCTGAAAGGGCCCGCCTCGAAGAAGACCCGTGTCGCGGAGATCATGTCCACCCCCGTCATCACCATTCACCCCGACCAGACGGTCGAAGAAGCGCTGGCGTTGATGACCACCTGCAGGATCCGTTACTTGCCGGTGATCGAGGATGACCACGTCCTCTCGGTCATTTCGCTCAATAACGTCGTGCGCGATATCATCTCCCGCCAGAGCGAGACCATCAAGGTCTACGAGGAATTCGAAAGCGGTCGCTCCGTATTACTCAACCACCAGTTGGTGGCGCACCTCCAACATTAACCCAACCGCGAACCGCTCACCCCGCATGACGAACGCGCTCCCCCCGTCATCTCAACGGGGGGAGCAATCCCTTCGGTTTCGCCTGCGCGAAACCACTGAGAGGAAGAAGGAGAGTCTTTGCGTTGAAGACAGGATGCCTCTCTCCCACAGTCATCATATCCGATACCGCCCAGATCGCAATTAACGAGCAATTAATGGTTGTTTAACGCTCATTGGCATTCCTGGGATGAATCCGCCTCCTCATAATATTCATTTACGGGATATCCTAACAACGGCGCTTCAAAGCTAAAACGGGCAACTGTGTGAATGACCGCTGCGTGCGCGCCTTCATGCTACAATAAAGACGGTCCTTCATATTTTTCATCCAGGATGGAGGCGGTCATGGCGATCTATTTGCTGGATAACAGTCTGAAGATCGAAATCTTCTACGAGTGCATCGATTGCGAATACCCGGACAACATCACTGTGCGCGTCACCGAAGATTGCCCGGAAGAAGAGAAATTAATACGGGCGGACCAGGTCAACCTCTTCTTGACCCCGCAAGACGCACGCAAACTGGCATTCGCGTTGTTGAGCGCGGCGGAGCAGAGTCACGATGCCGGCAAGCCGCCGGACGAATGAACCCATATCCCTCGGAAAGCGATAATTCATGGGCAACCCCTCCAATACCCCCGACCCCGGTCAACCCCCGCATGCCGACCGTGAACACATCAACCCGCTGACCACCCCCCTATCGGCGCGTGGATTTCCAAAATGGCTGGTCTACAGCATCGCCGTCCTGGGTGTTATCTACCTGCTCAACCCGACCGCCGGTATCATCGAATTGCTGCCGGATAACCTGCCAATTGTCGGCAACCTGGATGAAGCGGCAGCCTTCTTTCTGGTTTGGGCTGGGCTGGTTGAGATCTTCCAGGGCGACAAACAACCGCCTGAAAAGCCCTGAGCCGGCAACGGTCTTCGATCAATCCATCCCATACCAGGCGGGACAGTTATACGTATTCCGCCCGTGTTGAATCGTCCAACTCCCCGCCGCTTTGCCAGCATGGAAATCCTGCCACAGCCCGGAATTTTCATTCAGCAGGCGCGCCGCCTGTGATCGTGAAATATTGAAGGATTGCCACGGCTGCGCCTGCTCTTCGCTTTGCAGCGCTGCCCGGCAAGCCAGTTCCACCATCAGTCTTGTGCGGGGTTCGTCAGGCAAGTCAGACATCTGCACCATCTCGATCATCACTGGAATGGCGTCATCCGAGAGCCTGGCTAGGTATGATACATCCAGCGCTTGGGCATCCAACGCACGCCGGATGTTCTGCCGGGCGATATAGCCATCCACGTTGACCGCCGCCAGCGTGAAAGTAAAACCATAACACAGCACCAGCAGCACCAGCGGCGCCCAACCGCGCTTGCCAACCAATTCCAAGATGATTACCCCCGCCAACAGCGCGCCCAACCAGGGGATGAAGAAGTGCGTGTAAGTCCGCAATTGAGTGAAGCCGTACGCCTGCTCGTAAAGTCCCAGGCGCATCCAGGCGGAGACCATCATCACGATCACTAACCCGAACATCAGCACCGTCAAGATCGAGAACAGCCGGCGGCGGCTTTGGTTTTCGCGCCGCGAAACGGTCGCCAGCAGCATGTAGATGGCAAGCGTCAGGATGGCAACGCTGACCAGTTCGTTGAACCCCCGCCGGGCGTATTCTGCAAAAGTGTAACCTGCCTGCGTGATGTTCGCCCCCCCGCCGAACAGGTATTGGAATTGGATCACGACAAAAAAGGCGAACAGAGCCACCATGCTGCCAAGCAAGATCACCGTCTCCGTCCAACCCAGGAATGGATGCAGCCAGGGTGAGTCGGGGTCGGGTCGTGACATCTCGCGGCGCGGCAGGATCGCATGCAGCAGCAAGCCGCCCAGCAGGTACGCCAGCACCAGGATATAGAACAAGCGAAAGACATACTCCGGCAGTCTATTGAGATCCAACAATTCCAGCAACGCACCCAGCCGGTCCGCAAAGACCAGGTCTGCCGATGCCAGCAGGCTCGCCAATGCCGCCACCACCGGCAGAGTGATGAGAATGCCGAGCACAATGGGACCCACACTGTGCCAAAAGCGCCGCCACCCCGAGACCTGCACCGCGCCCTCTTCGCCCTGCTCCGCTTTCAGCAGCTCTGGCGTCCGAGTAAAGGCAGCCACCCCAGCCCAAAAGCCGGATTCGACATGGTCGCGCACTCGGAAGCGCACCCAATAGCCATTGCGCCAGGTCAGCGCCAGCAGCCACAGACTGCCCAATGCCGCCATCACCGCCAGGAATACGGTCAGCCCTTCCTGTCGGAAGGCAACGGTTGCCGCTGCTACCAACGCCAGCGCGCCCAACAGCAAACTCCAACGCGAGATGCGAACGCTTTCTACCCGCGAGAGCAGCAGCCCACCAGCCAGGATCATCGTAGTCCAAACCAGGAACGAGATACCGACGGATTTCTTCCAGAACAGCAAGTCGACCAACCACCCCAAAACCAGCGCCACAACCAGAAAGAGGTTTTTATGCTTCATCATCGCACCACCAAAGTTAGGATCCAGGAGAGTATCAGGACAACGGCGATGGCAATGAAGATTATCTGCTGCCACCGCTGGCGATATTGCTCGCGCGATATCCTGCCCTCACCCGGTTTGGAATTTTGGTTCTTCTTCGCAGTATAGCCATTTTTCTTTCGTTGAGGCATACAATCCCTCTCAATCGCTGTCAAAACCTATCCAAAATCTGCTCCCAGGGCTGCAAATGAAAAACCCCGGGGCATCCAGGGGCATTTATTGTCATCATCGCTGCTTTCCGCTGAAATGGGCGGTCAATCACCGTCTGTCTTGGAACTGTCCTTGGCAGGCGCTGGTTTCTCCGTCTTGGTCGATTTTTCATCGGATTTCCCGGAATCACCCTCGTTGGCATGGCTGCTGGCACTGCGTTGACCGGATGGCGAACGATGGTCGGTAGCATAGAACCCCGATCCTTTGAAGACGATACCAACCGGTGTATAGACCTTGCGCAACGCCTTTTTGCCACACTCCGGGCAGCGGGTCAACGGCGTATCGCTGAATTTTTGGTTCTTCTCAAACTGGACACCACAATTTTCACAGTGGTAGGTGTAGATCGGCATGCGTCCTCGATATCATCAAATGACAAAAGCGTTCCAACATCACGCTATTATAGTCCCCATCAGGTGGGATGGCAATACACCCGCTTGTTTCATATATAATGTTAATCCACCCCGGGGTTGGCGTTGCCCGATTGGATTTTCCCACACCGACCGGATATAATAAAAGTACCCGAACGGTGGCAGCTATGCCATCTATCACCGCCTCATTCGAGAATTGCCCATGCGCCAACAATTATTCCATCAGAAATATCCAACCTACAAATCGACCACCGCGCTGGATGACCTGCGCGCCGCCGATTTCAGCCGGCTGGACCACCACGGTCATGTCTATCTGGATTACACCGGTGGTGGACTGTACGGTGAATCACAGGTGCGCGCGCACCAACGATTGTTGTTGGAAGGCGTTTTCGGTAATCCGCATTCCAGCAACCCTTCCTCGTTGGCAGCCACCAGGCTGGTGGAAGCCGCCCGTGAGTGCACACTGGCATTCTTCAACGCCTCCCCGGACGAATACGTCGCCATCTTCACCCAGAACGCCACCGGTGCGCTCAAACTGATCGGTGAATCCTATCCCTTTGGGCAGGGCTGCCGCTACCTGTTGACCTTCGATAACCACAACTCGGTCAACGGCATCCGCGAATACGCGCGCGCCAGGGGCGCCGAAATCACCTATATCCCGCTGCGCCTGCCGGATATGCACGTGGATGAAAACGCGCTGCGGGACGAACTGTCCAGCGCCGATCCCGGCTGCAACAACCTCTTTGCGTACCCGGCGCAATCCAATTTCTCATCGGTGCAGCACCCATTGGAATGGATCGACCTGGCGCACCAGGCTGGCTGGCAGGTGGTGCTGGATGCCGCAGCTTTCGCGCCCACCAATCGCTTGGACCTTTCCCTGGTCAAACCGGATTTCGTGCCGGTATCGTTCTACAAGATCTTCGGTTACCCAACCGGCTTGGGAGCGCTGATCGCCCGGCGGGAGGCGCTGGCGAAGATGCAGCGACCCTGGTTCGCCGGCGGCACCATCACCGTCGCATCGGTGCAAGGCGGTAAACATTATCTGGCTGAAGCCCCGGCGGCTTTCGAGGACGGCACGATCGATTATCTTGATATCCCGGCTGTGACGATCGGCTTGGATTACATCCAGACAGTCAGCATCGAGATCATCCACGAGCGGGTACGCTGTCTCACCGGCTGGCTGCTGGATAACCTGAGCGAACTGAAACATGGCAGCGGCGTACCGCTGGTGCGCATCTATGGACCGCTCACCACCAAGCAGCGCGGCGGGGCGGTGACGGTCAATTTCTATGACCATGAAGGCTTCCCAATCGACCACCGCACCATCGAGCAGGCAGCCAACCAACACAATATATCGCTGCGTACCGGCTGTTTTTGCAACCCCGGCGCCGGTGAGCTTGCGCTGGGCATCTCCCAGCCGGAACTGGCTGCCTGTTTTTCAGCCCCCGAGCACAGCCAGCGCTTGAGCTATGATGACTTCCGCCGCTGCATCGATGGCAAAGCCTCCGGCGCAGTGCGCATCTCGGTTGGCATGGTGAGCAATTTCACCGACGTTGAGAAGTTGTTGAATTTCGCCAATGATTTATTGCACCAGGGTTGACGTGAGGAGGAGCATATGAGTTACACTTTCACCTGGCATGGACACGCCACGCTTCAGTTGGACAGCGGCGGCAAACACATCCTCATTGATCCTTATTTCAACGGCAACCCCATGGTCAAGGTCAAAGCCGGCGAGGTGTCGGCGGATTACATCGTGGTCACGCACGGTCACGGCGACCACCTGGGCGATACGATCAAGATCGCCAAACGCACCGGTGCGCTGGTGATCGCCAATGCCGAGATCTGCACCTGGCTGCGCGCCAGGGGCGTACAGACTCACGCCCAGCACCTCGGCGGCGGCTTCCACCATCCTTTTGGCTACCTCAAACTGACGCTGGCGCTGCATGGCTCATCCCTGCCGGATGGCAGCTACGGCGGCAATCCGGCGGGCGTCCTGCTGACCCTGCCGGACGGCAGGAAGTTGTACTTCGCCGGCGATACCGGTCTCTTCGGCGATATGGCATTGATCGGCGCAGAAGGGTTGGAGTTGGCGGTGCTGCCAATCGGCGACAACTTCACCATGGGACCGGACGATGCCCTTCGGGCGGTCAAACTGCTGCAACCCAAACACGTCATCCCCATCCACTACAACACTTGGGATCTGATCCGGCAGGATGTCGATACCTGGGCGCGGCGGGTGCAGAATGAGACCAGCGCGCTCCCGGTCGTGCTTCAGCCAGGTGGCAGTTTCAGTGACTGACCGTTCGCGCAACCATCCCGTCCCACCGGTGTTTTGGCAAGCATGAACGCGCTTCACGCGGCTCACCCCGCGCCGCCCGGCGCCCCTCGCTGGCAAGGCGCAACCGATCGCCTATCCTTTGACGTGTCTGGCGTGCGCCAGGCGCTGCTCGACTTGGAGCTGCCGGTCTATCTGGTTGACGTGGACGGCGCAACGGCTGCCGGTCACCACGGGCAAGCCGAACCCGGTGGGCTGCCGTTGCTGGCATATCTGCCGCCGTTGCCTTACCGGCGCCTGGGCGATCCT
>JABLXM010000060.1 GCA_013177815.1 Anaerolineae bacterium
AGCCGGCGTGAACGAAATGGTCATCGCGCCCGCCATTGCATCCAATGTCTACCTGCAACCGTTGACACAGCCGTTGGCGCACCCGCAGGACGTCATCCCGTTGAGCGAACTCAAGAGCTTCGAACCGGCTAAGATCGTGAAACTGGATGATGCCTGCCAGGGCTTCACCCGCCGGCGTTTCCTGGACCTGGGGCTGACGCCCGGCACCGCCATCAGCCCCGAACTGGAAAATGCCTTCCGCGAACCGCGCGGTTACCGTGTACGCGGAACTTTGATCGCGCTGCGCAACGACCAGGCGAACCTGATCTGGGTGCACCCCTCCGACAGCGCCAAACAGGAGCAAATCGATGTTTAACAAAGCCACCATGACAAAGACACCTTGCGAAACCTGCCCCGCCAACGCCCAACTGGCGCAAATGGGGCTGAAACTGGAAAAATTCGACCGGGTGGTCGCCCTGGCGGGCAACCCCAACACCGGCAAATCGACCGTATTCAACGCCCTCACCGGGCTCAAGCAGCACACCGGCAACTGGCCCGGCAAGACCGTCACCCGCGCCGAGGGCGGCTATGAGTTCAACAGCATCAGCTATAAGATCGTAGACCTCCCCGGCACCTATTCGCTGCTCTCCGCATCGGAAGATGAAGAAGTGGCGCGTAATTTCATTCTCTTCGGTCAACCGGATTGCACCATCGTCGTCACAGACGCCACCGCTTTGGAGCGCAACCTCAACCTGGTGCTGCAAGTGATGGAGATCACCAACAGCGTGGTGGTGGCAGTGAACCTGATGGACGAAGCCCGTCGGAAGGGGTTGGAGATCGATGTGCGCAGCCTGTCGCGCGACCTGGGCGTGCCCGCCGTTCCCATGGCTGCTCGCAGCGGCGAGGGCATACAGACCCTGCTCGGCACCGTGGCAGAGGTGTGCGAGGGCACCATCAACACCAAACCGCTGCGCGTCAGCGGCACCCCTGCTTTCCAACAAGCCGTGAGCCAACTCGCCGGTCAGATCCAACAGGTCTACCCCGGCGTGCCGAACGCCCGCTGGCTCGCCATCCGTCTGCTGGATGGCGATGCCCGCGTGCAGGAAGCCCTGCTGAACGGCGAGATCGCCGAACTGGTGGCAGGGCAGCGTCGCGCCGAAGTGCAATTCAGCCGCAAGATGGCGGTTCAAGGTCGTCAGTAAGGAGCCGGGATGACAATACAGACTAACACCCCGCAGGGCATCCTGGACCAGGCGGAAACGCTGCGCCCGACGCTGGAAAGCGGCTTTCGCGACGAACTGGTGCAATCGCTCTATGACGAAGCCGAACGCATCGCCAAACGATCGGTGCACAAGCGCGGCGACGTTGGCTATGACTTGGACCAGCGCATCGACCGCTTCGTGACCTCGCCCATCTTTGGGCTGCCGATCATGCTGCTGATGCTGGCAGCAATCTTCTGGGTAACCATCACCGGCGCCAACATCCCCTCCGAATTACTGGCGAAGGGCTTATTCTGGATCGAAGACCAAGCCGCGGCGCTGTTCACCAACATCGGCATCCCCTGGTGGATCACCGGCTTCCTGTGGCACGGCATTTATCGCGGCTTGGCGTGGGTGATTAGCGTCATGCTCCCGCCGATGGCGATCTTCTTCCCAATCTTCACCATTCTGGAGGACCTGGGGTACCTGCCGCGTGTGGCGTTCAACATGGATTGGCTGTTCAAAAAGGCTGGCGCGCACGGCAAGCAAGCTCTCACCATGGCAATGGGCTTCGGCTGCAATGCCGCCGGCGTCATCGCCACCCGCGTCATCAATTCGCCGCGCGAACGGTTGATCGCCATCCTGACCAACAACTTCGTGCCCTGTAACGGGCGTTTCCCCACCCTCATCATGCTGGCAACGGTCTTCGTGGCGGCTTCCTTCTCGCCGGCTTTCGCCTCCTTCGCAGCCGCCGGGACGGTGGTGGGCGTGGTGCTGATCGGGATATTCTTCACCCTGCTGGTCTCGTGGGCTCTCTCGCGCACCATCCTCAAGGGCGAAGCCTCAGCGTTCACGCTCGAACTGCCCCCCTATCGCAAACCCAATGTCGGGCGCATCCTGTATACCTCGCTGATCGACCGCACCGTTTTCGTCCTATGGCGCGCCATCCAGACTGCCGCCCCCGCCGGCGCGATCATCTGGCTGCTGGCGAACATCCACACCGGCGGCGTCAGCCTGGCGGACCACATCGCCACCTTCCTGAACCCCTTCGGTTACCTGTTGGGTTTGGATGGCGTCATCCTGCTGGCTTACATCATTGCCATCCCAGCCAACGAGATCGTCGTCCCCACCATGATGATGGTCTACCTCGGCACCGGCATGATGACCGCCATGCCTGGCTTGAGCGACCTGCGCAGCCTGTTGGTGGTCGATCACGGCTGGACGATGTTGACCGCCATCAACCTGATGCTGTTCTCGCTCCTGCACAACCCCTGCGCCACCACCATCATGACCATTTACAAAGAAACCAAGAGCGTCAAATGGGCAGTGGTGAGCGTGGTGATCACATTGGGCTTGGCGTTCCTGGTCACATTCATCACCGCCACCGTCGCACGCGGGTTGGGGTGGGTGTGAACATGATCGCCGAACAAATCCTGACGCGTTCGGAAGAGGATTACGTCAAAGCCATCTACAACTTGACGTTGGAAGGTGAGCCCGCCTCCACACTCAGAATCGCCACCAGCCTCTCGGTAGCGCCGGCATCGGTCACCAACATGCTGCAAAAGTTGGCAGAAGCCCAACCCCAACTGGTGCTCTACCAGAAACACCGCGGCGTGTTGCTGACCGAAGCCGGTCGGCTGGCAGCCATGCGCATCATCCGCCGCCACCGCCTGATCGAAACCTTTCTCTATGAGGTCATGGGCTATTCCTGGGAACAGGTGCACGCCGAAGCGGAGGTATTGGAACACGTCATATCGCCCTATTTCGAGGAGCGGTTGGCGATCATCCTGAGCGAACCGATCCTGGACCCCCACGGCGAACCAATCCCCAACCGCAACGGCGAGATAGCAGCCAATGATGGCGCCGTCCAACTCAGCCAGGTGCAAGCCGGGCAGCGCGCCGAGATCAGTCGCGTCATCAGCAACGATCAGGCCTTGCTGGCTTATATCTGCCAGAGCGGGCTACAGCCCGGCATTGCGGTGAACGTCCTCACGCGCAACCCACTGGATGGCACACTGCAGGTGGCATTGAACGACAGCGACCAGGGCAACCAGGTGCTGGGTGAAAAGATTGCCGGCGCGATATGGGTCTTGGTGAAACTTCACTGACCCCCACATTTTCGATTGCCCGACAGGAAAAACAAAACAGGGTGAGATTGCTCCCACCCTGCTGTGGCAAACTGCCAACGATATCCTAAACCAGGATATCATCCGGTGGCGTCATGACTTCGTTCTTCTTGCGGATCTCATCCGGGACGTTGAAGTTCAGTTCCGAGCCGACCATTTGCTTGACATAGTCCTTGATCAACTGGTCCCAATACGTCTTGGTGACATAATAGACCTTGGCGCCGCCCAACTCATGCTGGACATCCGGCCATGGGTAGGAGGGTTGCGCCATCGCCATGCCCCAACGCAGCCAGCCGTTGTAACTTTCGTAGGTCGCCCACCATTCCTTGTTGCCCAGGATCTCGAAGCCGTAATACGCCTTGGCGTAGTACATCGCTGCGCCAATGCGCCCGCCGCGCACCAATGCCATGGTGTGCAAACTGATGTTGATATCTTCGTTCATCAGGCGACCATTGGCAAAGCCGGACCATTGCCCGTCGATGATGCCGACCAGGGTATAGGGGTCCTTGAGGCGCTTGCGGTACCAGCCCAGAACTTCGGAATAAACGCGTGCGCCGACGATATCATAGAAGTCGTGATCCACTTCCAGGAAGCGCTTGAGGTACGCCAGCATCATCGGCACCTCATCTAGCCGCGCCTCACGGATGTAGAGGATGCGTCCGTCTTTCAGCGTGATCGTGGCACCCGGGAAGGGTTTGAGCTTCATCGCCGGACCTTGCAGGATGGCTTCGATCTCACGTGCATCGATCTCCAGCGTTTCCTGTGATGCTTTGGTTGGAAGTTCAAATTTCATACGTGCTCTCCTATCTGAATAATTGGGTTGCCCTGGGTATATCTCAGAAGCAACCCGCTGCCAACCTGCCCTAAGCCAGGTTGGCAGCGGTCAGTTGGTTGATGCTCTCGACATGCTTGGGATTATAGCAATCGCCGTAGCGGGTTTTGGGCATAGAAGCCTTCACCTTCATCAATTCTTCATATTCGTCATCTTCGACGAACGCCACGGCACGCCCGATGCTGGCTTCACCGTCCACGAAGCGCCACGGGAAGAAGCCCACCTTCACACGGCGATTGAGGAGCAGGTCGATATCGCCGCCGAAGCATTCCGCGTGGATGATGCCCTTCGGGAACAGCGCAATGTGCATCTGCTGGTACTTGCTGTCATCGAAGACTTCATCCAGACCCTTGCCGAACTTCTTCTTGAAGACCTTCTCCGCCTGTTTTGCCTGGCGAGCCTGCCACTGGCGCAGGATGGTGTTCATCGGGTGGTCGGCAGAACCGCAGTCCACCGCCAGCCACTTGAGCTTCTTCGCGATTGCCCAATCGACGAATTCGCGGTCCGGACCCGGATGGCACGCCATGTAGCGGATCTCGTCTGCGGTCGGCTGGTCCCAGCCAAAGTGGTGGTAACCGGTGTGGATGATCAGAATATCGCCTTCTTTGACCTCCACCCGCTCTTCGATCATCTTGCTGGTGTAGATATCGTAATCACCGCAGACATCGCTCAAGTCCACGATGGCGGCTTCGTTCACCAGGTAATCCAACGTCAATGAAGCAATATCCTTGCCTGGCGTATAGAAGTGAATTTCACCGTCCAGGTGGGTACCGAGATGGTTGGAGTGGGTGATCAATTGCCCGTTGGCGCCATTGGGCGCCAGGCGTTTGAAGTATTTGATCTGTAAAGGCTCATAGGTGGGCCACGCCGGGGTGGCTACCCCAAGAGGGATGGTGAGATCGATTAGTTTCATTTTATTCTCCTTTTCTGTAATATGACCTATTTTATGTGCTTATTTCCGCCGCGTTCGCGGTTCACAGTCGTTCACGCGTCGTTACTCACCTGATGATTACAATACACCTGCCAAAAGCGCGAGCACCACACCGCCAGCCACAACGCTGCCCAACTGACCCGCCGCGTTGGCGCCCATAGCATGCATCAGCAGAAAATTCTCGAAGTCATACTGCTGACCAAAGCGCTGCACGATGCGGGCAGACATCGGGAAAGCCGAGATGCCAGCCGCGCCGATCAGGGGGTTGAACTTCTTGCCGGAAAGCAAGTACATGATCTTACCCAGCGCCACCCCCCCTATCGTATCGATCACGAAGGCACCCAACCCCAACGCCAGGATGAACAGCGTGTCCATCTGCAGGAAAACCGCCCCGTTCATAGTGGAACCGATCACCAAACCCAGGAACAGGGTGGTCAGGTTCGAAAGTTCGTTCTGAGCCGCCTGGTTCAAGCGTTCCACCGCGCCGGATTCACGGATCAGGTTACCGAACATCAGCGCGGCGATCAGCGGCGAAGCCTTGGGGGCGATCAATGAGACCACGATCGTCACCACGATCGGGAACAGGATGCGCACCGCCTTCGAAACCGGCTTCTGCGAGTATGGCATGCGCACCTGGCGCTCCTCCATCGTGGTCATGAAGCGCATCACCGGCGGTTGGATGATCGGCACCAGCGACATGTAACTATAGGCGCACACCGCGATCGGTCCCAGCAAATGCGGCGCCAGTTTGGAGGAAACATAAATGGCGGTCGGTCCATCAATGGCGCCGATGATGCCGATCGAAGCGGCTTCGTTCATATCGAAGCCCAGCAGCAACGCCAGCAGCAGCGTGGCAAAGATGCCCAACTGCCCCGCGGCGCCCAACAGCGCCATTTTGGGATTTTCCAACAACGGTCCAAAATCGGTCATGGCGCCCACACCGATGAAAACGAACAACGGGAACAACTCGGTGGCAATGCCAGCCTCATACAGGACGTTCAAAAATCCTCCCGCCTCGGTCACACCGGTCAGCGGCAGGTTGGTCAGGATGGCTCCAAAGCCGATCGGCAGCAACAGCAACGGCTCATAATCCTTGGCAATCGCCAGGTAGATCAGCACGCCGCCGACTGCGATCATCACCACATTTTGCCAGGTGAGCGCTCGGAAGGCATCCAACAATACCGTCATTTGCGATAGATCCATGGCGTCCCTCACGCGTACCGAACAAGCAGGTCACCATAAGCGACCTTCTGTCCATCGGTGACTTCAACGCTCTGGATCTTGCCATCGCGCGGCGCGCCGATGGCGTTCTTCATCTTCATTGCCTCCAGGGCGCACAGCTTCTGACCAGTCTTGACGGTGTCACCTGGTTTGACGGAAATATCCAGGATGGTGCCCGGCATTGGCGCGCGCACTTCATTGGCGCCGCCGGTGGCAGCAGCAGCCGGCGCAGCCGCTTTGACCGGCGCCGCAGCCACCGCCCGGGCAGCCGGGGCGGGCGTGGCTACCACCCGCATGGGCACCATCTCATCGCTTTCGACCGTCACCTGGTAGGCTGCCCCGTCCACTAACACCTCCAACGTGGAGGCGTGCGGGTCGCTGAACTCAACTTCGTACGTTTTACCGTTCACAGTAACACGTTGCTTCATCTCTGATTGACCTCACAGTTCATTTTTTGGTAGGTTTGCCCTGCCGGGCGCCCATCAATCGCGCGCTCCACCAGGCGCCGCGCCCGGCACCCAGGTCGGCGCCCAGCGTGCTTTGCGCGCGTGCGCGTGCTGTTGCCAGCGCTGCCGCAATGGCAACCACCAGCGCGGCATCGGCGGCATAGTCATCATCGCCAGCATCCATTTCGACGGTCATCGCCGCCTCGCTGCCAGTTTCAGCGGCTTCCGTTTTGACCGGGAAGAGGCGTTTCAGCACCACGATGATCAGGATGAAGGACGCCATCGCCACGAAAGCAGTCACGATGCCCAGCGCGCTGATCACTAATCCTTGTGGAATCAAGTCCATCAAATCACCTCCAGCGCTCTACAGTGGGATATTGCCGTGCTTCTTGGCGGGCAACGATGATTGCTTGTCACGAAGAAGTTCCAGCGCCGCAATCAGACGCGGGCGCGTCTCTGAAGGCAGGATGATATCGTCGATATGTCCACCAGCCGCCGCGTTGTATGGGTTGGCGAACTTATCGCGATATTCTGCCACCAGGCGCTCGCGCTCGGCTTTGGCATCCTCGGCAGCTTTCAATTCTTTGCGGAACAGGATATTGACCGCGCCCTCGGCGCCCATCACCGCAATCTCGGCGGTGGGCCAGGCGAAGACCATATCGGCGCCCAGATGTTTCGAACCCATCACAATATAGGCGCCGCCATAACCCTTGCGGGTAATGACCGTCAGTTTGGGCACGGTGGCTTCCGAGTAGGCGTATACGATCTTGGCGCCGTGCCGGATGATGCCCCCGTGTTCCTGCGCCACACCCGGCAGGAAACCGGGCGAATCCTGGAAGGTGATGACCGGCAGGTTGAAGGCATCGCAGAAGCGCACGAAGCGGGCGATCTTGTCCGCCGCATCGATATCGATGCTGCCAGCCATGTAAGCCGGCTGCTGCCCCACCACGCCCACCGACTGTCCGTGCAAGCGGGCAAAGCCCACCACCGCATTGCGCGCAAACCCGGCGTGCACCTCCAGGAAAGAATCCAGGTCGAACACACGTTGGATCACATCGTGCATGTCGTAAGGTTGGTTTGGGTCAGCCGGAACGAGGCTATCCAGCGCCTTGTCCATCCGCAACGGGTCATCGCTTGGTTCAACCATCGGCGCCGGTTCGGCGTTGTTCGAGGGCAGGTAACCAACCAGGCTGCGGGTCAACGCCAGCGCATGCGCCTCGTCATTCGCCTGGAAGTGCGAGACGCCGCTCACGGTCGAATGCGCGCTGGCGCCGCCCAGGGTCTCGAAATCGACTTCTTCACCCGTGACGGCTTTGATCACTTCCGGACCGGTGATGAACATGTGGCTGGTCTTGTCCGTCATGATGATGAAATCCGTAATGGCGGGCGAGTAGACCGCGCCGCCGGCGCATGGTCCCAGTTCCACGCTGATCTGCGGCACCACGCCAGAAGCCAGCGTGTTACGATAGAATAGCTCGCCGAACGCCCACAGGCTCCACACGCCCTCCTGGATGCGGGCACCGCCGCCATCGCTCAAACCGATCACCGGCACGCCAGCCTCCATTGCCATGTCCATCAATTTCGCCAGTTTGACGCCAGCCACCTCGCTGAACGAGCCGCCCAGGATGGTGAAATCCTGCGCGTAGATGCACACCCGCCGCCCGTCGATCTTGCCGTAACCAGCCACCAAACCGTCGCCAAGGATGCGATTCTTATCCATACCGAAATCGGAATGGCGATGCAGCATGAATGGCATGATTTCGATGAACGAACCCGGATCGACCAGTTTTTCGATCCGTTCGCGCGGGGTTTGTTTACCCTTTTCGTGTTGGGATTGAATGCGTTCCTCGCCACCGCCAAGGGTAACCGATCGACGCATCTCCTTCAATTTCTGCATGGCATCTTCCTGGGTGTTGGTTTTATCGTCTGCAGCCATAAGTTTGTGACATCCTCCACCAAAGTGAATTTGTGTTACTTTCTATTCCCGCGCTACCGGTCGCCGACCGGCACCGACGGCAAAAAATCCCGCCGTATATATGCCACTGAAGAAGGCATTATTGCAAAGCGGGATGGGCATCCATTCCTGGATAGCAGTGCAGCAACCGTTGAGGTGCAACATGGCTTTCGATATAGTGTACCCGGTATTGTCTGACATTTCAAGTGATGATTAGCGGTCCGCTGCTGAATATTGTCATGATTCAGCGCCCTGAATACATGCGCAGGAGCGAACCTGTCGGTCCGCCCCTGCTGTTGGACGAATAGGTTTTGCGGCAGACCGCAATCGTTCGAATGCCTACTTGACAACACCGTTATCCAACATTGTCAGGTAGACTTTTTCGGCGCTGAGGGGCGGGTTGGGCACCCGCACACCAATGGCATCGTAAATGGCATTCGCCAGGCACGGGATGGTCGGCACCATGGGGTGCTCGCCCACACCCCGCGCGCCCCACGGACCATCATCCTGAGCCGCTTCGACGATGTAAGCGTCGATCTTTGCAGGCACATCCATGGTGGTGGCAATGCGGTAATCCACAAAGCTGGGGTTCTGCATCACACCCTCCACCAGGCGCATCTCTTCGAATATGGCTGAACTCATGCCCTGCACAAATCCGCCTTCGATCTGACACCTGACCAGATCCGGGTTGATGGCTTTGCCAACATCGAACGCCGAAACCGCCCGGTGGATGTAAAGCTGACCGGTATCCAGGTCCACTTCAAGGTCCACCGCCTGGGCGCCGGTGGTGTAATGCACCACCGCCCGGTCACCCTGACCGGTTTCTTTGTCCAACCCGGTGACGTAAGAGGGCATGAAACTGCCGCTGCCCACGATCGGTCCGCCCACCCAGCCGTTGTAGCCTTCCCTGGGGATGCCGTACACGACGATATCCTTGAGCGAGATCGATTCCTCGCTGGCGTAGGAGATGACGTAACCCTCCTTGATATCCAGGTTCTCGATATCCTCGCCCCAGGCTTCCGCCACCACCTCCAGGATCTTGTGGCGCGCGTCCATGGCGGCGTTGCGCACGGCGTTGCCCATGCTCCAGGTCAGGCGGCTGGCAACCGTCTGCCACTCGTACGGGCTGTACTGAGTGTCGATCGGTCCCTTTACCTTGACCGATTCGAACGGTACCCCCATCGCCTCAGCCGCGATCTGCGCCATGGCGGTAAAGGTGCCCTGACCGATCTCCTGCCCACCGACCATCACCGTCACCGAAGCATCCTCGTTCAACTTGATCAACGCGCTGGAGCCGGCGTTGGGCGGCATGGCAGGCGCTTTCCACATCACCGCAATGCCCTTGCCGCGTTTGCGGTTGGGCGCAGTGGGTGCATCCTTGACGCCCCAGTTGATCTCTTTGGCGACCTTTTCGATACAGTCCTTGATGCCGGTCTTGTGCATCGTCATACCGGTCAGCACCTTCTCGCCCTCCTGGATGACGTTCATCTTCAGGAAATCGACGAAATCCACGCCGGCTTTCTCCGCCAGCATGCTCATCACCTGCACGATGCCGGTATGCACCTCCGACATGCCAAAACCGCGGTAGGCGCCGCCCACCGGATGGTTGGTGTAGATGCACATCGAATCGACCCAGATGTTGGGCGCATTGAACGGTCCGGTGCCGGAATAGCCGCCGGCGCGGGTGATATTGACGCCGTAATCGGTGTAACCGCCGCCATCCCACCACATCTGGTTCTGGATGGCGGTCAATTTGCCGTTCTTGTCACACGCCACCTTGACCTTGGCGGTCAACCCCTGGCGCACAAAATTGGTATAGAATTCCTCCTCGCGCGTCAAACGGAATTTGACCGGGTGTCCGCCCGCCTTCATGGCGATCGCCACCGGGATGGTTTCCATCGTAACGCCTGCCTTGCAGCCGAAACCGCCGCCGATCAATGGGGCAATCACGCGCACCTTGCTTTCCGGGATGTTGAGCGATTTCGCGATCAGGTTACGCTGCGCGAACGGCGATTGCGACGAAGCCCACAGCGTGACGTTGCCATCTCCATCCACCTGCGCGATGGCGATGTGCGGTTCGATCGGCACATGCTGCACGTGCGGCACCTTGAAGGTGTGTTCCACCACAGTGGCGGCTTCCGCGAAGGCAGTTTCCACATCGCCCTTGCGCACCTTGAAGTGGTTGGCAATATTCGAATCCGGCACCGGGAAGATGAAGTTGGGCACCTCGTAGTCGCCCAGGTTGGGGTGCAGCAGCGGAGCGCCCGGTTCGGCGCCTTTGACGGCATCGAACACGCCCGGGAGCACCTCGTATTCGACCTCGATCAAGTCCAACGCTTGCTCGGCAATCTCCTCCGTGATGGCTGCCACGCCTGCCACCGCTTCGCCCACGAAGCGAACCCGGTCGCGGGCAAAGATGTTGCGGTCCTTCAAGTATAGTCCGGTGAAGTATGGGAAATCCTGACCGGTGACGACGACGCGTACACCCGGTAGTTCTTTTGCCTTGCTGATATCGACCTTCTTGATCAACGCGTGAGGATGCGGGCTGCGTTTGACTCGTGCGTGCAACAGAGCGGCGCCGAACTGGATATCGTCGGTGTAGACGGCGGCTCCGGTGACCTTCTCGCGCACGTCGACGCGTGGCTTGGAGACTCCGATATAGGTTGTTTCTTTGGTTTGTGCAGTTGCCATTTGGTCAGCCTCCTTTATTGAGACGCCTGCGCAGCGGTTTGCACTGCTTCGACAATTCGAATGTAGCCGGTGCAGCGGCACAAATTGCCCACCAACGCTGCGCGCACCTCGTCGGCGCTGGGATTGGGATTGCGATCCAGCAGCGCGCGCGCAGAGATCAGCATCCCCGGCGTGCAAAATCCACATTGCACGCCGCCTGCATCGATGATGGTCTGCTGCAACACATCCATCTGACCATCCTGCACCAGCCCTTCCACGGTCACCACCTCGGCGCCGTCGCATTCCACCGCCAGCACCATGCAGGAATTGACCGGTTCACCGTTCAGCATGACGGTGCAGGCGCCGCACTCGCCGGCAGCGCAACCGTTCTTGGTGCCGGTGAGCGCCATTTTCTCGCGCAGCATTTGCAACAGGGTCCAATTGCTGGGCACATCAACGACCTCTTTGGAGCCATTCACTGTAAGGTTTATTCTCGTAACGGACATGTAATCCTCCAATATCTCGGATCGCCGTGGCGCCCGGCTAGGATTTCACCTGCTGCCAGACCTCGCTGAGCGCCTGGCGGGTAAGATTGCGCACCATGTAACTGCGGTAGCGGGCAGAACTGCGCACATCATCGATCGGCTTGACCGCCTGCATGGCAGCCTCGGCAGCCTTGCCGATGCTCTCTTCAGTCACCGGCTCTTCAGCCAGGATCTGCTGTGCGGCTTCTGCCATGAACGGCACCGGCGCCACCGAAGCCAGCACCACTTTGAAGGTGTAGCCCGATTTGGCAGCCGCATCTTTGTACGCCAACACGGTCACGCCGACAATCGAGAGATCGCTCATCTTGTTGCGCCCAAGCTTCATGTACCGCCCGCTATGCGGTTTCGGCGGAATAGGGAAAGTGATGGCGGTGACGATATCGCCGGTTTGCAGTGCGTTCTTGCCAGGACCTTTGAAGAAGGTTGCCAATGGCTCCTGGCGCACGCCCCCCGCACCAAAGACCGTCAACACGCCGCCATATGCCATGCAAGCGCCAATCGTATCCCCCGCCGGCGAGGCATTGCAGATATTGCCGACAATGGTGGCGCGATTGCGCAACTGATAGCTAGCCACCGTATCACAGGCTGCTGCCAGGAGCGAATAATTCTTCTTCACATCCGGGTGGGCGGATACCTTGTTCATTGGGATGGCGGAACCGATCGTCAACCCTTTGGCAGGGTCAAAGGTGATGACGTTGGTGCCATCCAACCCTTTGATATCCACCAGGTACTTCTCCTTCCAGAAGCCGTCGCGCATGCGGACGAAGGTATCGGTGCCGCCCAGGAACGGACGCGCCTCGCCCTTGTGCGCCACCAGGAAGGCGCTCGCCTCTTCCAGCGAGGCTGGCTTGACATATTCAAGTTCAGGTAGACCAGGATGGGGGTTGTGCATGCTTGCCTTTCCTTATCTTTAAGATATACTGCCCCTGAAGCGCTCAGGGCATGAACATGAAGTGGTAATCATTTCGGCGTTCAATGTTACCAGCGCCAGGAGTACATACCATTCTCGTTTGATCCCATCACCTCCGGAAAAATAAAGTTGTTGAATAAACCAACCATGATTGCATGCGGGCAGCGATCACAATACTTATTCACTTACGACGTCCAAACCTGAAACCCTATTCATCGGGCGTAAAAATAATAGCATATCTGATTTTAAATGACAAGTTAGTCCCTTACCAAAGGAAAGGGGACAAATGTAATATTTTTTGACCTACTTGAAACAGAACAGAAAGACGATCACACCTGCCGTGGTTACCGTCCACCAGTACTCGCGCCATTCGGCGGGGAACCAGTTGGAGGTCAATATCGCCAGACCGAACAACATCAGGGCTGCGCCCAGCCCAATCAGCCACCAACTGGTGATCTGGTAAGTGACGCGAGGGTTCGGGTTGGGCGGCGGCGCGGGCTGACCTTTCTTCCTGGGTTTGCGAATGCGAGCCAGTTCGGCTTTGCGTATCTCGCGCTTCTTCTTGCCTCGCAACTGCGCCAACCGCAGGTAAAACACCGCCATTGCCACAGCAACTACGATCGTACCGGGTGTGAAATTCATCCATCCTCCACGGGTTTGAAGGTGTGAGCCAGCCTGCGCACTCTAGTATAACAGGTTCATCACGCAGAACGCACCGGGTTAGGTTTACGCGTTTCGGTCACCATGCGCATGACCTCGGTCTTGAAATCTTCGTAACGCGGCTCTATTCCAGCGCCGATCGAAGCACGATTGCCGCGCGGCGTTATAGCCATCATCTCAGTGCCGTGGGGAAATTCGGCAAACGGTCGCCGCACCAGGCAGTATATGTCATTGGTAGGCAGCCGCACCCAGGCGAAATACCGTTCCGGGCGCTTCACCAGCGCCATGAAGTAACATTCATCATCCTCGGTCGGTCGCGGCAACTCGATAAACGCAACTTTGGTGTTTTTATCGACCACTTCCATTTCTATCTTCACGTCCTTGAACGGCACATGCTTCTCGGTTGGCAATTTGCCGCCCACATGGTCCCACCAGAACTTCAGGAATTTTGTGCCATCCTGCTCGATATATTTCATGAATTCAGAAGTCTGGCTGTGAAACATCACCGGAACAGCCTCGTACGTAAAATTGTAATGTTGGCTTTTTTTATCGTCCATTATTCCCTTCGCTCCGTCCTAACCGATCCGAGATAGTCCCTCAGGTCGCGCGGGCTTCTGCCGAGCAGCCAGCCGCACACACGCGGGTTGCCGATCAGCCCATAGCGATCATAGTACATGAACATTTTCAAGAGGGTTTCCAACGCATACCCATCAAGTCCGTCTTTGCGCGCGTTCTCACGCCATTGCTCGCGGTCCAACTCCCGCGCCAGAACGGTACGCCCCAGCGCGCGTGAAAGTTCCGCTGCCACCTCGGTCTGGTCCAGCGCCCGTGGTCCCGCCAGTTCGTAGATCGCCCCACAATGCCCCTCTTCGGTCAGTGCGCGGGCGGCAACTTCCGCCACATCGTCCAAGTCCACCAGGCTGATGCGGGCTGCCAGGTTGTATGGCACGGGATAAATGCCATCCCGTGTGATGCTTTCCCAGTATCCCAACAGGTTTTGCATATAGGCGCACGGCTGCAGGATGGTGAATGGCAGTCCGCCGGCGAAGATCAATTCCTCCGCACGCAACTTTGCCCAATGGTGCGGCATGGCTTCCACCTGCGGGTGCAGCACCGAATGATAGACCAGCCGGCTGGTGCCAGCCGCTTTCGCCGCCGTCAACGCCATGCCGACGATGTCGGTTTCGTCCGGGTGCATGTTGGGGCAAATAAGGTAAACCGCGTTCGCGCCTTTCAACGCAGCCCGCCACGCAGTCGGATCCATCTGGTCTCCCACCAAATACTCGCACGCGCCCAACGCCAGCAATGCCTCCCCCTGTGCCTCGCGGCGCACCAGCGCGCGCACGGCTTCCCCGCGTCCAACCAGCGCGCGGACAAGCGCACGCCCGGTCTTACCGGCGGCGCCGCTAATGGTGATCACATCGTCCTCGGGGGTTCTTGCACATGCTCTGCTGCATGAGTATGCCTGATTATAAAGGATATTTTTTGAATAAACTCCCGATGCCGTCAGGACGACATCGGGAGCGATATTACTGAGCGGGCGTTGCGCCATCGATGGCGACTTTGCGCCCGTTACCGGATATTCGCCGCGTATTATTTCTCGGCAGTGCCGCGAACCACCGGGGGTTTCCAGGCAAGCGTGATCAGGTTCAAGAAGATACCAACCACGGCACCGGTCGCGATGGCAGGCCAGCCGTACGGGAATACACCCTTCAACAGCGGGATGGGCAGGAAGCCGCCCGAGTAGCCGATATTGCCGCCAATGCCAATGACCAAGATCGCCGCACCGATCGCCAGTTGTTTCGGGTCATACAGGTTGACCTTTTCAGCGATCATGAGCGCGATACCCTGAACGCCAATGACGCCGAACAGGAAGATCGCCAAACCGCCGCTGACCGCGGTCGGGATGGAGGATACCGCCTCAGCCAGCGGACCAATGAAGCCCAACAGGATGGCGATGATGCCGGCAGTGATGAGGGATGGTCCGGAGTAGTTGCGGCTGATCACCATCAGCGAGTTGTTCTCGCCGTAGTTGGTACCAGCAGTCGAGCCGAACAAGCCATTCACCAGGTCGTTCAAACCATCCAGCATCAGGTTGAGACCAATGTAGCGATCCAGGTGATATTTCTCTTTGCCCTGCTCTTCAGCCAAGTGGTCCACATACAGGCTGATCTGGTACAGGTGCGCAGTAGATTCCGGGATCGTGGCGATAGCCATGATGCCGACACCGACCAGTACGGTCACGGTCAATGGGTCGTTGAAGACCGGGAAACTGATCTGCGGGGCGCGGATTATGGCTTCCTGTCCGAAAGCAGCGAAATTCACCAAGCCCAGCGGGATGGCGACAATGTAACCGACGATGGCTGCCAGAAGGATCGGGAGCATGCCGATGAAGCCCTTGCCCTGGAGGTAAACCGAGAAAATGAACGCCGCCAGGAATGTAATGATCGCCGCAGTCCACCACGTAAGCAATCCGGCATCGTCCGAAACGCCGCAGCATGTGCCGCTTGCCATTGTCAACGCCGTGAATGCGAGACCAATACCGATGGTGATGGCGACCGAACCCGTCACGATGGGCGGCAGGACCTTGTCGATCGCTTCCTTGCCGCCGGAGACACGAATGATCAAGCCAACGATCACGTTGATCAAACCGGTGCAGACGAAGCCAGCGGTGACCACGGAGATGACTTCCGGGGGTGCAACGGCTTCGGTAACGCCTTTTGCCTGCATGATGGCAGTAACAGCCGCAATGTAGGAAAAGCTAGAGCCATAATACAGGGGGATATACTTCCCAATAGCCAGCTTGGAGCCGACCAGCGCGACCACGGTGCCCAGACCAGTGATTGTGAGCACGGTGCTGACCGGGAATTTCATCAAGATAGCGCACAGGACCGTCGCCGGGAACATGGTCAGAACGTGCTGCAGACCCAGCAGCAACATCTGCCCGAATGGCGGTTGGTCATTGGGGAGGTATCCCATCACTTTTGGTTTATCGGTTGTTGTAGCCATGTGACTTCCTTCCTCCGAGGAGATTGAGTTTAATTATCTGTAACATTGGTCGGAACTTCGCACAACATACGGGTGGGGGAACAGGCTTCAGACGATCGCGTGCTCACCCATCCCATTGCTACGGTTCATTTTGTTCGATATGCACCTCCTTTCATCAGACTTGCGATCAGGCTGTGATGATCATGACAAAGTCAGCCGCAGTCGCAAAATTCCTTATCCCAAATACACCATTATTGTGAAAGCAACAAAGCAACAATCAGAAGAACGGTAACAACCGGAACGATGTACAGCAAAATGCGAACCTCCGGTATAGATGTTAACCCTTGCTTGCCTTCCGGGGTTACGCCTTCTGTTGCTTTCTCTGTGGGCTCTTTGTTTTCCATGCGTTTATTCTCTACCTTGCCTAATAGGATATATTTTATTGAAAACTCGTATCGAGTCCAATAACAAATTGATCAGCCTGCTTTAGCAGCCAGGCGCTCCGCGAGCGATTCGTCGAACATGACGAAGGCTGGTTTGAGGATGGCTTTCACCACGCTATCGATCATGCGCTGACCAACGGATGCCAGCACACCGCCAATGTTGGCATCACCGGTATAAGTCATCTGGGTGGTCTGGTCGCCCACGTCCGCAAACCTGATGTAGCCAACCCCCTTGACAAATCCCGCCGCACCGCGTCCCTCCACCACCAAAGTGCAGCTTTCGGGCGCGACGACGTCTTCCATGCCGACCGAACCATCGAACTTGCCGGAAACCGGTCCAACCCGGATGTTCATCGTCGCTTCATAGTGGGTTTCGTCGATCCTCACGAAACTCTCGACCCCCGGAATCGCCTTACCCAGCACATCGGGGTCCAGGAACATCTCCCACACATCCTGGATGGGACCTTTGAAAAGGTGCTCACCTTCTAATTTCATACGATTTTGATCTCCTTCTTGTCTTTACGGCATATGGTTGTTGCAACATGGTCACTGAACAGGCGACGAGATTCCGCCGGTTGATCAAACCGCCCCCCTGGCGGTACCCCGCCGCTTCAGTCTCCGGTCGTGCGCTTTTGGATCGTATAACATTGGGAACGAGATCACTCATATTATTTTAATCCAAAATCGCGTTTTAATGCAAATCATTTATTTT
>JABLXM010000061.1 GCA_013177815.1 Anaerolineae bacterium
CTATGAGCGCTCACCCACCCTATCTCGCTCTTTCCCAATATCCAGCATTATATCTTGACGAGATAGAACTTTTGTGCTACAATATGTCGGTGGATGCCAGATCGAAATCTGCCCATCCTTCGTCGGCAGCCATATTCGTTTCATTCGTTCCTTACTCCAGCACCCAAAAACGAATAGCCGGACAATCGGGAAAAAGATATAATCCAAAGTCCATCATTCATCGAGCGAGGCATCCCATGCAAGGCATCGAGATCGACAATCTGAAGCGGGTGTTCCGCACCAAACTGGGAGTGTTCCGCCGCACGGTCAAGGAAATTGTGGCGGTGGACGATATCTCATTCAGCATCCAGCCGGGGGAACTGTTCGGGCTGCTGGGTCCCAACGGCGCTGGCAAGACCACCACCGTCAAGATGCTGGCGACGCTGCTCATCCCCAGCGGCGGCAGCGCGCGCGTGATGGGCTACGATGTGGTGCGCGATGCGCGCGAGGTGCAGAAGAACATTGGCTTCATCTTCGGCGGCGAGCGCGGGCTATATTGGCGGCTTTCGGGCATCGATAATCTAAGATATTTCGCCAGCCTGTACCACGTGGAGCCGGATGTCTCGCGCAAGCGCATCCCTTACCTGCTGGAACTGGTGGGGCTGAAGGAGCGCGGCAACGAGCGCGTGGAGGGCTATTCGCGCGGCATGAAGCAGCGCCTGCACGTGGCGCGCACCCTGCTGCACGACCCGCCGGTGCTCTTCCTGGATGAACCGACCATTGGGCTGGACCCGGTGGGGGCGCGCGAGTTCCGCCAGGTGATCAAAAGCCTGCAAGCCGAACACAAGACCATCCTGCTGACCACCCACTATATGTTCGAAGCCGACGCGCTGTGCCAGCGGGTGGCGGTCATCAACCACGGCAAGCTGGCGGCGATGGATACCCCGGAGGCGCTCAAGCGTTTCGTCCAGGACCTTTCGGTGATCGAGGTGGAGGTGTACGGCATCCCTGCGGAAGTGGTGGAGACCATTCGCGGACGGGAGTACGTCGATTCGCTGGCGGTGGAGAACCAGGAACAAAAGCAGTTGCTCCTGGTGCATTCCTTCCGCGGCTCGCAGGTGGTGCCCTCGCTGCTGGCAGACCTGAACGGGCTGCGGGTGGGACGGGTGCAGGTGCGCGAGCCAACGCTGGAGGACGCCTACGTGCGCCTGGTGGGAGGCGAGGTGTGAACACGGCAACGCTGCGGCAGAACGCCCGGGCGGTGCTGGCGGTGGCAGAGATGTCCTTCCGCCAGAACGTTATGGACCTCTTCATCATATTCACCGTGCTGATCCAGCCGCTGCTGGTGGCGCTGCTGGCGCTGTGGATGCTGGCGGACAAAGGACCGGATTACATCATCTTCGTGGTGGTGGGCAGCGGCATGACCGGGCTGTGGTCGGGATTGCTATTCATTTGCGGCAACAGCATCAACGCCGAGCGCTGGTCCGGCACGCTGGAAACGATGGTGGGGGTGCCCACCCCACTGGCGTTGATCGTGATCGGCAAGAACCTCGCCAACGTCGGGCAGTCGCTGGTCTCGATGGCAAGCTCATACTTGCTGGCAGTGCTGATCTTCGGCTACGACGTGCACATTGCCATGCCGCTTCATTTCATCGTCTCGCTGGCGCTGACGGTGGTGGCGTTCATCTCGTTCGGGATGATCATTGCGCCGGTGTTCGTGATGAATCCGGGTGTGCAGCAATTCCAGAACGCAATGGAATTCCCCGTCTTCATCCTGAGCGGATTCCTGTTCCCGATTGCGCTGCTACCGGGGTGGAGCACGCCGCTTTCGTACCTGCTGCCGACCTACTGGGCAGCGCAAGCCATGCACCTCTCTTCGAGCGGCGGGGCAGCCGGCGAGATCTTCTTCGCCTGGGGCATGATGCTGGCATTCAGCCTGGTGTACCTGTTCATCGCCAGCATCCTGTTCCGCGTGATGTTGGTGAAGGCGCGCACCGACGCGACGTTGGATATGGAGTGAGGCTGGCATGAAAGCGCTCAGCAACAACCTCAGGCTGTTCTGGCAGGGCACGGTGCTGTCGTACATCGGCATGTTCCACTGGCTACGACCGCAAACCTACCTGGCATCCAAGATCCTGATGCCGCTCTCGCAGTTACTGTTCTTCACCTTCCTGGGCATCTCTGCGACCGGCGCCGACAGCGCCGATTTTTACGTGATCGGCAACGCCATCCAGATCGCGGCGGTCAGCGGCATTTACGGGGTGACGATGAGCATCGGCGGCGACCGCTGGAACGGCACGCTGCCCTACTTGTTCGGCACGCCCGCCAACCGCATGATGCTGTTCTTTGGGCGGGCGTTCATCCATGTCATCGACGGCATGTTGGGGGTTTTGATCGCCTTGATGTGGGGCGTGGTGCTGTTGGGTCTGGACCTCAGCCACACCGACCTGCCGGCGCTGCTGTTGACCATCCTGATCACCACCATCAGCACTTCAGCGTTGGGGCTGCTGATGGGCTGCATCAGCCTGATCACCACCAATGTGATGTTCGTCAATAATACGGTCTACTTCTCGCTGCTGATCTTCTCCGGCGCCAACATCCCAATCGCCAACCTGCCGGCGTGGGTGCGCGCCATCTCCTATGGCTTGCCGCTGACGCGCGGTGTGGCTGCGGCGCGGGCAATTATCTCCGGGATGGAGCTGGCACAGGTGGCGCCGCTGCTGTTGGGAGAAATGGGCATCGCCCTGCTTTATGGCTTCGCCGGTTACTGGCTGTTCCGCATCTTCGAGCAGGTTGCCAAGCGCCGCGGCTCGTTGGAAACAGTGTAGGTCAATTCGTCGAAGCCCACAGGTTGCAAACCGCGATTCCTTTCATCCCTGTAAGCCAACCCCTCTTGCGCCAGGCATGATTCTTGCACGTTTTGGTATTGATCGGAACGTTGTGCTTTCATCGAAAGACGGTATTGATTTTTGTACTTAAATCATGCTATCATGATGAAATAATCTATGGGCGAGCGATAATTATGACCGTTTTTAACCGAATTATGGGGTAAGATCATCATCATGCAGGGACCGCAAATCCTCCGCGGGACAGTGTTAAGGCTGACCGACCAGGATATCGCCTGGATGGACGCCTTGCCGTTCGCCGTGCTGGTGCTGGGCAAGGACGGGCTGGTGATGTTCGCCAACCCGGCTGCCGAAGAGACGCTCAAGCCGGAGACCGGCGCGCTGGTGGGTTTGCTGCGCCCGCAATGGATCGTCACGGACCGCGAGGTGGTCAAAGTGCCGGACCCCTCCGGCGACTTCCGCATGGCACGCATCTGGAATATCAGCGCCTCCTGGCAGGGTAACCCGGCAGTGCTGGTGTTGTTGACGCGCTTGCTGAGCACGCTGGATGAAGCCGTGACGCTCAAGGTCAAGGATGAAATCGACCGGGTGCTTTCCTCCTTGCCGGATTGCATCTGGACCGGCATCTACGAGCCGGATGGCAAGAAGCGGCTGCTGTACATTTCACCGGTCATCTTCCAAATTTCCGGTCTGACATACAACGATTTCGAGGACGACGGGCATACGCTGTGGCAATCCATCATCCACGTGGACGACCAGGAACGCTTCAACCAAGTCAACCAAGACGTCCTCAAGAACGGCGAGGATTACGAGTTGGAGTATCGCATCGTTTCAGCCACCGGTACCATCCGCTGGGTGCGCGATAGCGTGCAGGTACGCCAGATCGAGAGCGGTAAACAGCGCCGCGACGGAATCATCTCGGATATCACCGACCGCAAACTGACCGAACAGGTATTGGAGGAGCAACGCAACCTGCAACGCCAGATTCTGGATCTCAACCCCAACATGGTCTTCGCCAAGGACCGCTCGGGGCGCTTCATCCTCGCCAACCGCGCCTATGCCGACCTGTTGGGTTTCGCCGTGGAGGATATCCTGGGCAGGACCGAAGCCGAGATCATCCCGGACCCAGATATGACGCGTGAGTACCAACGCGACGACGAGAGCGTCATTTCCACCATGAGCGAAGTGGTGCGGGTGGAAAAGATCAGCCGCAAGCACGGTCGAATGGTGTGGGTGCAAATGACCAAGCGCCCGCTGGTGGATAATGATGGTCAGGTCATCGGCGTGTTGGGAGTCGGCACCGACATCACCGAGCGCAAGAACGTCGAAGAAGAACTACGAACCGCCAACGAAAAATTGACCCGCTGGGTCTCCGACCTGGAGCAGCGCAATCAGGAATCGCTCCTGCTCAACGAGATGGGCGACCTGTTCCAGAACTGCAAGGATTACCAGGAGATCTACCACGTGGTCGAGCAATACAGCCAGCAATTGTTCAGCGACCAGGTGGGTGGGATGTACATTTATGATGAAGACACCAACCTGATGGAGCGGCAGGCGTGCTGGGGACTGCCGCCACCCTGCCCGGAGCACGTCTTCGGGTTGGAGGACTGCTGGGCGTTGCGACGGGGTCAGCCATTCGTCAGCACTGGCAGCAACCGCGGCTTGCGCTGCAAACACCTGGGAGCGCAAGGTCCCTCCAAACACTTGCGCGCCTCGATCTGCGTTCCGATGATCGCACAAAGCAAGCCACTGGGAATGCTAAACCTGGAAGTTGCCGATCCGGAGGATGTCGATCGCTGGAAGCCGCTGATGTTGATGGTGGCGGAACGGGTCTCGCTGGCGCTGGCAAATCTAAGGTTGAGCGATACCCTGCGCAGCCAATCGATCCGCGACCCGCTTACCAACCTGTTCAACCGGCGATATATGGAGGAAACCTTCGAGCGCGAACTGCACCGCGCGGCGCGCCACAATCGACCGCTGGGGGTGGTGTTGTTCGATATCGATCATTTCAAGAAATTCAACGACACCTATGGACACGAAGCCGGCGATGCCATATTGCGCGCCATCGGCGATTTCCTGCTGCGCCAGACCCGCAGCGACGACGTCATTTGCCGCTACGGCGGCGAGGAGTTCGCGCTGATCATCCTGGAAGCCAAGCCGGAGGACACGCTCAAGCGCGCCGAGGCGCTGTGCACGGGCATCCACCGGCTGGAGGTCACCCACATGAACCAGGTGATGGAACCGGTCTCTATTTCGGCAGGAGCCGCCAGTTTTCCCATCCACGGGCGCCGCTCGGATGACCTGCTGCGCGCAGCAGACAAAGCCCTGTATGAAGCCAAGCGCCAGGGTCGCAACCAGGTTGTGATGGCATCGGAAGAAGTATAAACAGTTCATCGTGAATCACCAGCAAGGTGACGATGCCAGTAGTAACAGTTGATCTCCCAGGACGGCGGATATGGACGTTAACGACAAAATAAAGAAAGCAATGACTCCCTGGCGCAATTTGATCGCGGCGGCGTGGATCATCGGCATCGCCATACTGGCATGGCGTGGCTGGTGGTGGCCCGGCATCCTGGTGCTGGTTGGCATCCACATGGTGCTGGAGGGGATTGCAAGGCAAAAGGCGCGCCAGGCATACGAGCAGATGGTGCTCGAAAGAACCGCCGCCAAACCGGTGACTGCCGCGAGCAAGCCGCAACCAGATGCATCACCCAAGCCCGGGCTGCCAGTCGTCGCAGCGCACGCTTACGCATCACTGCCCAACACCTGCCCGAGTTGCGGCGCGGCAGTGCGCGGCGAAGAAGTGGCGTGGCGCAGCGAACGTAGCGCGGCTTGCGCATTCTGCGGCGCAAACCTGCCGCTAAAGCAGGACTAACCTTACACCCGCCGCGGCACCTGGCGAAAACACCCCAACTGACCCTCTGATTGCACTTGACAATGGTGGTATAATCCTGCATAATAAATTAGAACACTTTTTCTATTTATAATCTATGACCCGCATCTTTTTTGTGACCGACAAAGATAACCTGGTACTGATGGAAGTGCCGGAGCCGCCGGAAGCCATCCTGGACGGTGTGGCGGATGGCACCTGGCTGCCGCCCGAACCCTATCGCCGGCTGGTGCAGTTCGCCGCGCGCAACCCGTTGCAGGCAGTGCAATCGGGAGACGTGATCATCCTCAACGTTGCCGGCGGCAACGGCGCCAATGACCCAAACCAGCCCGGCATGACGCAGCGGCAGCGACAGATGCTGCAATTCCTGGCAATGGGGATGGACAACCGGCAGATCGCGCGGCGCCTGGGCATCAGCTACCGCACGGTGGTCTATCACATGGGCAGCCTGAAGAAGTACCTGGGGGTGCGCTCACGCAAGGGCATCCTGGTGGCTGCGGCGCGGCGCGGGCTGGTGCCGTTGCGTAAGTCGCGTTAATGCGCCTGCCAGGTCTGGTAAAGCGCCAGCCGCCCGTTCTCGCCATCCGATTCGAATTCGTCCACGATGGCGTAGCCGGTCTCTTCAGCCAGCTTCTGCAATTCTTCCCGGTCAAATAGATGAACGTAGCGCAACCCGCTGGCGTCACCCCCCCCAGGTAGTTGGAAGCGCCAATCGAGCAGGGTATCGCCCGGCTCCAGGTCTGCTTCGTCCAGCCCGACCAGGCGCCAGGGTTGGACGCGCTGAAGCAGGCGCGGGCTGTGCTGGAACTGCCACTCGGAATGAATGAAGGTGCTACCGGCGGGGAGCAGCCCGTGCACCTGGCGCAGCACACGCCGGCGCAGGTCAAGCGAGGGCAGGTGATGCAGCACAGCAAACGCCAGCACACCGTCCAACGGCAGGGCAGGCGCCTGGTGAACCCAATCCGGGTCCGCCAGGTCTGCCTGGGCGTAGCGTACCGTCAAGCCGGAGGGGAATGCCCCCTCCACCAACTCGCGAGCGTGCGCCAGCAACACCGGGCTGGCATCCAGCCCGATGTAACTGCCGGAGGTGAACTGCTTCATCCACGCCAGCCCGAGCACGCCGCCCCCGCAGCCGAGGTCCAGCCAGTGACCGCCGGGCGAAATGCGCGTCAGCACGCGGCGCACGCCGGGCTGTAAGCGCCGGCGGGTGGCGGCGAAGGCATCGCCAAAGCCGGTATAGAAGCGGCGGTTGATCTCCAGCAGGTTGACGACGATCTCAGAGCGCATGCCGGTTAATCAAGCTGACTGATGCTGGCAAGGGTGACTGTCATAACAAGGAATATTTTCACAAAGAGATCACAGAGAACGGAGAATAAAAATTGCCGGGAATGACATTTGGGATATTCATCTGGTATTTTTTATCTCTCTGTGATCTCTCCGATCTCGCAGTGAAATTCCTGCATTGACTTGAAAACGACCAACGCAACACACCCGGTTAGGAAAATATCAAAGGTTCGCCTGGAAGGCAGCACGCAGACGCTGGTAGGTTTGCCCCAGTTCTTCCGGCAGCACACGCACCTGCCCGAGGGTGGACATGAAGTTGGTGTCGCCATCCCAACGCGGGACAATGTGGAAGTGCAGGTGCCCGGCGATGCCGGCGCCGGCGGCGGTACCGATGTTGGCACCGATATTGAATCCGTGTGGATGATATTCATTGCCGATGACGGCTTCGCTGGCAGTCACCAGCGCCATCAGTTCCTGCCGGGCGGGATCGTCCAACAAACCCAGAGAGGGTTGGTGGGCATTGGGCACCACCATCACATGCGCGCTGGTGTAGGGGTAACGGTTGAGAATGATAAAACCGTGTTCAGCTCGGTATACGATCAACGTCTCGGCATCATTTTTGCCGTTCAGCGCAGCGCAAAAGATGCATTCGCTGTTGTGCGTGTGGGATTGCATATATTGCAGGCGCCAAGGAGTCCATAGCTGTTTCATCCTGCCGTGGTGGTCACCTCCTTTGTTGGTTTTGGGTTGCCACCCAGGTTCACTGGCACAAGATTGGGGGGCTGATATAATTTTAACCGCGAAAGCGAATACGTGAAAGTGCAATCGTTCGGTCAGCAAAGGAGATTGAACAATGGAATATCGAAAAATGGGACGCACAGGGTTGCGGGTTTCGGCGTTGTGCATGGGCACCATGCAATTCGGTTGGACAGCAGATGAGGAAAGCTCGTACAAGGTGCTGCAATCATCCTATGAAGCCGGGATCAACTTCTATGATACCGCCAACATTTACTCGCGCTGGGTGGACGGCAACCCCGGCGGCGTGGCAGAAAGCATCATCGGGAAATGGGTGCGCAACTATAACATTCCACGCGATCAGTTGGTGATCGCTACAAAGGCGCGCGGGCGAATGGGTGAGGGACCCAACGACGAAGGTCTTTCACGACAGCATATCCTCAAGGCGGTCGAGGATTCGCTGCAGCGGCTGCAAACCGACTATATCGACCTGTACCAGACGCACTGGTACGACGCCGATACCCCCATCGATGAGACGCTGCGGGCGTTGGACGACCTGGTGCACCAGGGCAAAGTGCGTTACCTGGGTTGCTCCAATTACCCCGCCTGGCGTCTGATGGAAGCGCTGTGGGTCTCGGACCGCTACCACCTCAGCCGTTACGACTGCCTGCAGCCGCACTACAACCTGATCGAGCGGCAGGAGTTCGAGCAGGAACTGGCGGAGGTGTGCGAAGCTTATGGCATCGGGATCATCCCCTACAGCCCGTTGGCAGGCGGCTTCCTGACCGGCAAATACCGGCGCGACCAGACCGACGGCGACAGCCCGCGCGCGGGCGGCAAATCTCGTTATTTTAGCGACCAGAATTGGGCACTGCTGGACGCCATAGCAGAGATCGGGCAGGAAGCCGGCGGATATTCGGTTTCGGCGGTGGCGCTGGCGTGGATGCTTTACCAGCCCGGCATCACCAGCCCCATCATCGGTCCACGCAACCTGGCTCAACTGGAAGAAAACCTGCAGGCAGTGGACTTTCGCTTGACGGATGCGGATTTCCAGCGGCTGAGCCAAATGACGGAGTGGCGAAAAAGCGAGGAGGACTGATCCTGCAGCACCCGCGGCGAAAAAATTACGTTTGACCAGCCAGAAATAGCGCAACTTCACAGCACAACCCGTTTATACAGGGGTATACTCGACAGTCTGTGGATACGGCGAGGAGGCTGCCATGGACTGGTCGATCATTGTCATCATCCTGCAACTCATCTTTCTAGAAGGCATCTTATCGATCGATAACGCTGCCGTCTTGGGAGCGCTGGTGGCGCGGCTGCCAGACGATGAACACATACCCTGGCCCCGAAGTTTGGAATTCATCGGCGACCACCTTCACCATCTGCTTGGGAAGCAGCGCGACGCCGCCCTGCGCGTGGGTCTGCTGGGCGCTTACCTGGGTCGCACCGTTATGTTGT
The DNA here is from genome assembly GCA_013177815.1 of Anaerolineae bacterium. GTDB lineage: Bacteria > Chloroflexota > Anaerolineae > Anaerolineales > Anaerolineaceae > JABLXM01. The sequence goes on from JABLXM010000061.1 coordinate 9,196, forward strand.
TTCTTGCCAGTTTCATCATCCAGAATCCGTGGTTGAAACTGGTCGGGGCAGCCTACCTGATCCGGCTGGCGATGGATAACCTGGGCGCGCTGCGCAAAGACTATGGCGGTGAAGGGGCAATGCGCCCGGTGAAGGAGAAGACCTTCTGGGGGATGGTGCTGACCGTCGAGTTGATGGACCTGGCGTTCAGCCTGGATAATGTGGTGGCTGCCGTCTCGCTGTCGGACAAACTATGGGTGGTCATCCTGGGCGTGGCGATCGGCATCCTGGCGATGCGTTTCGCCGCCGGTATCTTCAGCCGGCTGGTCGAACGCGAGCCGATCCTGCAACAGGCGGCTTATGTGTTGGTGCTCAACATCGGGGTAGAATTATTGCTGGAAGACCTGGCTCATTTGGACATCTCGGACTGGGTCAAATTCGGCATCTCTGCAAGCACCATCCTGCTATCATTGGCGTACGCCCACTGGCGGTTCATGCGCGTCTTCCGCCCGCTGCTGGTCTGGTTGAGTCAGGGATTCGCGATTGCAATCGATGCAGTGGAATGGGCGCTGGCGCCGTTCAAAGGCTTATTGAGTTTGGTCATCCAGGGCTTGCGTTTGATTTTTCGCCGCCCGGTGGAAACCAACTGATCAATCGAGCGATTTTTCCATCCAAACCACCTGGACAGCGCCAAAATATGGCGATGGCAGCCCGGTGATCTGGTACCCAAAACGCTTGAAGTACTCGGTGGAATTCAGTCGAGAATACGCCCCGATGGTGCGAAAGCCTTCCTGGCGGGCGACTTCTTCGACATGCTCCACCAGCAAACGACCGATGCCGGTGCGCTGGTGCCGGGGCGCAACCGCAAGGTGAGAGAACCAGGCTACCCCGGGCTCTTTTTCCAGCAACTTGACCACCCCCAGCAATTCACCCGAGCCATCATCAACCGCCATGAAGTGGCGGCTGATGGGTTCATAGTCATCCTTCTCGGAACCCTGGTGTTGACCCCACGGTTGGCGCAAGACCTGGTAACGCAAGGCGTAATAGTCCTTGAAATCCTCTTTGGTTTGTGGCGAACGGATCACGATCATGATTGGTCTCCAGTGAGTTGACAGAATTATTATAACCCTGCCTGTGCGCACGTGACAGACATTGCCGTGCAGAGTTGCGGTCGATCAAGACTGCCTGACAGTCGGTTCACTATTTTGTTAAGTCATAATAATAATTCCCCCCGTTATAATGCAGCTACCATTACCGGTTTATTACCAATAGAGGATTATCATGCACAAGCCTTCTTTTCCCCTCTCGATCCTGGTCGTCCTGCTGCTGGCGATGTTGCTGCCTGCGTGCGGCGCAACGCAAACAGCGGTCAGCGGGCAATTGCAACCCGGTGCGTCCCCTGCCCCCAGCGCTGCGGGACCGACGCCCGTGGGCGAAAAAGCGCCCAACCCTGTGGCGACGAATGAACCAACTATGACCGCCGAGCCTGAGCCATCCCCCAGCCCGGTCAACGATGAACCCGGCTTGGTTGGACCGGAGACCTATCCGCCAGGCATCAATCCGCTGAGCGGGCTGCCGGTGAGCAAGCCACAGAACTTGCTGATGCCGCCGGCGCTGGTTTCGATCACCAATTTTCCAAAGTCAGCGCGCCCGCAAGCCGGGCTTTCTTTCTCCCCATTCGTTTTCGAGTTGTACATCGGCGAGGGTATGAGCCGCTTCCTGGCGCTGTTCTATGGCGACTTTCCCGGCGAAGCACCCTCGCTGGACGGCGACGACACGCTGACCTCGGCGGATTCCGAGATCGGTCCGATCCGCTCCGGGCGATTGCCATACGAGCACGTGCGCGGTCTTTACAACGGCTTCCTGGTGATGGCATCGGCTTATTCCGGCGTGGCGCAGAACTTGGGCGATTTCACCAATATCTACGGCAGCGATGGAGACAACATCAACAGCGCAATGATCAAGGTGACACGATTGGAGCAGATCGCCGCCGGACAGGAAGCGCTGGCGGACCCGGCTGCGATGCAGGGGACAACCTTCGATAGCACCCTGCCGGCAGGTGGTGTGCCGGCGCAGCACCTGTGGTACATCTACAACGTGCTGAACCAGATCGAATGGCGTTACGACCCGGCAGATGGCGCTTATCACCGCTACCAGGACCAGGCGGACGGCATCACCTTCGTGGAAGCCAGCGACAAATTGACCGGTGAAGCGCTGACTTATGAGAACGTGATCATCTTGTTCGCCAACCACCGGGCTTGCAACGAGGTGGCGTTCGACGTGGACATGACCTATATCCAGCGCTCGCCGGCATACATCCTGCGCGATGGCGCGCTGTACAAGGTCTACTGGACGACGATCGCGGAAGCATACGAAAAGACGACCGGGAAGCTGCGCCCGATCCGCTTCATCGACGCCAACGGCGATCCATTCCCTCTCAAACCGGGTCAAACCTGGGTGCACATCACGCCATTGAACACCCCCGTTTGGGAGGCGATGGACTCAAGCCGTTTGTACGACCTGTTGAACAACCAGGAGCCCGGCAGCGGCAATTGGGTAACACGCTTTCATTCGTCATCCATGATCGAAGACAAGACCGTGTGTGATGCAATCCGGTAGGCAGGATGGCAGGCAACGATGATATAGCCACCGGATCATACCTAATCCATCCCTCTTAATACCCAATTTGCGTTACAATAGGACGTCACGCATTCAGGCGCAATGCGCCAGCGCGATAGAAAGAACGGAGATCTATGGGTCGAGTAAAACGCAAAAATCAAAAACGATCGGTCAGCAAAGATACGCGGACCAGCATACCGGCAACCACGACGGAAATCACACCGCCGGCGAGCAGCCGCCGCAAATCCGCCACCGCAGCAGAGTTCAACCCGGATTATTCGTACGTGATCACGGATCTCAAGACGATCGGAATCCTGGCGATCAGTTTCATTTCACTGCTGGTCGTACTTTCATTCTTCCTGCGATAATCCCAACCGCCTGATCCGGACCGAACCAACCACATGGCTCCCAACTTCATCCCCGGTCCCGTGGATGTGGCACCCGAAGTCCTGGCTGCCCAGGCGCGTCCAATCCTGCCTTACCGCACGCCCGAATTCGAAGCCTTCTACCAGCGCTTGGGCGAAAAAGCCCAAGCTTTGTTCGGCACGCGCCGGGGCGTGTTGATGGCGGGCATGGCAGGCTCCGGCATGATGGAAACGGCGCTGCGTTCATTGGTAACGCAGCGCGTTTTGTTCGGCATCAACGGCGAATTCTCGCACCGCTGGTATCAAATGGGTCAGGCGAACGGCAAAACGGCAGACCCGCTGGAGGTCGACCCGGGGAACCCGATCCCGCCGGAGAGATTGGAAAACGCGCTAAAGGGACACGATTACGACGCGCTGGTGCTGCCGCACATCGAATCGAGCACCGGGGTGCAGAATGACCTGCCGGCGCTGATCGAGGTGGCACGTCAGACCAGCCCGGACACGTTGATCATCGTGGACGCAATTTCTTCGATCGGCGGAGCGCCGATGGCTTTCGATGCATGGAACCTGGACCTGGTGTTGACTTCATCTCAGGAGTGCCTGGCTGCGCCGCCCGGTCTCTCATTGGCAGTGGCAAGCGAACGGGCGCTGAAGCGGGCAGAAAAGGTGCCTGCCCGCGGCTGGTATAGCGACCTGTTGTTGATGGAGAAACACCGCCAGAATGATTCTGTCCCCACCACCCCGGCAATCTCGTTGTTGTTCGCGCTGGATGCACAACTGGACCGCATCCTGGCAGAAGGACTGGCGAATCGCTTCGAGCGCCATGCGACGCTCTCCGGGCTGGTGTATGCCTGGGCAATCGAGAACAACATGCGCCCGCTGGCAGAGGAGCAACACCGCGCCATGACGACCACGACGATCAGGAACAGCCGCGGCTGGGATGTGATGGCGCTGAACAAATTCTTGCGGCAGCGCGGCATGATGGTGGCAAATGGGGTGGGCGAATTGAAGGACAACACATTGATCATCGCCACGATGGGGGACAAACAACAAAGCGATGTAGAGGAATTACTGGCAGCGCTCAAATCCTTTGGGAAGTGAGTTTCCCCAGGAGAGATTAATCACCACCCTTCCACCCTGCCCGATGACCCGGGCTACACCAAAATACGCCTGTCGCTCTCTCTGAGCACAACACAGGGTCTTCCATTGACATGATCCAAGATGCCGCCTTGTCACCCTAAAGCACTGCCTTTGGGTCAAGGACCTCCATCACACGAATTCATAGGGAGTAACTATCGAGATTCTTTGCCTTCGCTCCGTTTTTGGTTCAGAATGACGCCTCTTTTCCAGTAGGTAGCAACTGCGTTAACTTAGTGAGATGCTCCACTTTGCTCTCCACGGCGAAAGCAACTTTTTTGGTCAGTCGTCCGGTATTTGACATAATCATAATCGTCTGATATATTGGACTTACATCCTGATTATTGGACGATAATTCATGAGCGACGAACCTCTCGCCTCCACCGCTGAACGCACCCTGCGTCTGATCGAATTGCTGCTCGCCGAGCCAGAGGGGTTGGCGCCGCAGGAACTGCAAACCAGGCTGGGCATCTCACGTTCCACACTTTTCCTGCTGCTCGCCACGCTGAAGAAGCAAGGCTACATCCAGCAAGCCGAAAAACGCGGTCGCTACCGCAGCGGTCCGCGGCTGGAAGCGCTGCGCGCCACGGCAGCCCCATCGAGCGCGGACCTGATCACCGCCTTCTACCAGGAAACCTCCCAGCGCGCGCCGGCGGAGACGCTCTCGCTGGCGATGCCCTCACCGGTGGCGGTACGCCTGCTGGCGCAGGTGGAAGGCAGCCAGGCGGTGCGCTGCGTGCCGCCGCTGAACCGCCCGCTGCCGGAACTGGCTGCGGCAGAAGCGGTGCTGCTGGAACCGGCGTCGGCAGAGATCCAAAAAAACGGCTATGCGCTGCATTCAACCGCCGACAGCATCCACCTATCGCTGCCGGTCTGCCGCGATGGCTCGCGACCGGCAGCCGCCTTACTCCTTTCGGCGCCGGCTTTCCGTTGGCAGCCGGTTGAATTCCTGCAGACCTTCCTGACGGACTTGCGCTCGGCGGCGGCGCGACTATCCTATCAGATCGGCGCGCCCGCTTATACCCCCTACCGGCGACAGCCGGCGGAGATGCTGGAACCCACCTCGCCCCTGAGCGAAGCTGAACTAAGCTCATTCTTACAGGGACCATGGACCGCCCGGTTGGCATGCGTACGCCCCGATGGTCAACCGCACGTCATCCCGGTCTGGCAGGAATGGGACGGGCAAGCGTTCTACGTCATCGCCTGGCAGGGATCACAATGGGCGGAGCATGTCCTGCAGAACCCGCACGTCTCGTTGACCGTCGATGAGCCGTGGTTGCCATTGCGGCGGGTGACCGTCCGCGGGCAAGCTGAGTCGCTGTCGCCGGACGGCTCGCTCCTGCCCGGTCTGTTGCAGCGCATGGCACAGCGCTACCTGGGCAGCAACGCCGGCGCACCAATCGAGCGCGTGCAAGCGGTGTTCCGCATCCCGGCGGAGACGGTGCGCGGTTACCAGGGCATGCCGGGCGCAACCAAGAGCGGGTGAGCCATGCGGCTGGAAGCGGAATCATTATCCCATTCTTACAGCGGCAAACAACCGCTCGAAGCTTTACGCCGGGTTTCGCTCTCGATCCCGGCTGGACAGTTCGTGGCGCTGATCGGACCAAGCGGCTGCGGAAAATCGACATTTCTGAGGCTGGCAGCCAACTTATTGCCGGTGCGTTCGGGCAGCCTGCTGCTGGATGGGCAGCCGCCACGCGCCGCCGTGGCGCAGCAGCGCGTCGCCTGGATGGCACAATCACCTGCGCTGCTGCCCTGGCGCACCGTGCGGGCGAATGTGCTGCTGGCAGGGCAGATACAGAACCACGGAAGCCGTCCACGCTTGGACGCGGAAGAAGCGCTGGCGCGGGTGGGTCTGAGCGATATGGCGGGGAGCTATCCTGCGGAGCTATCCGGAGGCATGCAACAACGGTTGGCGCTGGCGCGCACATTGACGCTGCCAGCCAGCTTGTGGCTGATGGACGAACCCTTTGCAGCGTTGGACGAATTGACACGAGAGCGGCTGGCGGGGGAGTTGCTCGGTCTATGGCAGCCAATCGGCGCGACGGTGCTGTGGGTAACGCACAACATCCACGAGGCGGCGCGGCTGGCTGACCGGGCGCTGGTGTTCTCGCAACGACCGGGTTCCATCGTCGCGGATATACCCATCCCACTGGCGCGTCCACGGCGCGAAGCCGACCCCGATTATCAATCGGTGGTGACGAGCATCCGGACGGGATTGGGAATGGCGGAAACGGGGGTTTCATCATGAACGGCGGGCGAACTTGGCTGCCGGTGGCGCTGGTGGGTGGCTTCCTGGCGATTTGGGAATCGGCAGTGCATCTCTTCCGGATACCGCTCTATTTACTGCCGGCGCCCAGCCGGGTGGTGTGGACGCTGGCGCAAAACCTGACGCCGTACAGCCAGGCAACCTTGTTGACGATGGGCGAGGCGCTGGCAGGGTTGGCGCTGGGCGTGCTCACCGGCGGGTTGCTGGCGTGCCTGTTGGTGCTGCGCCCGGGCGCCGAGAACGGCGTGATGACGCTGGCGATCCTGGTGAAATCGACCCCGCTGGTGGCGATCGCGCCGCTGCTGACGCTATGGCTGGGTTTCGGTGTGCTGCCAAAGGTGATCATCACCGCGTTGATGACCTTCTTCCCGGTGCTGGTCAACATCCTCAGCGGGCTGCAACGCCCGGACCCGGCTCTAGTCGACCTGTTCCAGTCTTGGAACGCCAGCCGTTGGCAGATCTTCACAAAATTGCGGCTGCCTGCCAGCCTGCCATACCTGTTTGCGGCGCTCAAGATCAGCGCGCCGCTGGCATGGATCGGCGCGGTGGTGGCGGAATGGACCGGCGCATCCGGCGGGCTGGGGCGGATGATGTGGCTGGCTTACACCAACCTGAACCTGCCGTACATGTTCGCAGCAATCTTCATCCTTTCAACATTGGGGATGGGGTTCTACCGCCTGCTGGCATGGCTGGAGAGCAGGGTGGTGTTCTGGCAGCCGGTGACGGTCGAGGAGGAGCGAGTCTGAACGGCTAGATTTGGGGTCTTCACCGCAGAGAACAGAGAGATCGCTGAGGAAACATTATCAAGAGAAAATCGATGAGATCAAATCAATCACAAAAAAGCACACATTATTTGCCCAAAGACGCAAAAAAAGCATCGGAGAAGAATGGCGTAAACTACCGTCACTGGGTGGCGCGCCTGCTGGCAACCGGGCTGGCTGCGGGGCTGTTGTTCAGTTCCTGCGCGCCGGCGGCAACGCCAACACCTTTGGAGGCAATGTCGATGACCTTCATGGCGGGCTACAAACCACAAGCCAATTTGCCGTTCGTGGGTGTCTACGTC
>JABLXM010000062.1 GCA_013177815.1 Anaerolineae bacterium
CCAGATCGATCCGATCAGTGATCACCACGATCGTCGGGTTCTCCATCGCCGGGTGCACCGCCAGCCTGCCGGCGTAGAAGATCATCGTCAGGCTCTTGCCCGCCCCCTGCGTGTGCCACACCACCCCGATCCGCCGGTCGCCTGGCTTGCCCTTCTTGTCCCGACCCGCCATGTACTGCCCCCGCAGTTCATGCGCTGCCCGCGCCTTGCTCGCCGCCCGCACCGTCTCCGCCACTGCCGCGTTCACCGCGTGGAACTGGTGGTACCCCGCCATCTTCTTCACCGCCGGCGCCCCGCGCTGATGCTCGAATACGATAAAGAAACGCACCAACGCCAGCAGCCGCCGCTTGTCGAACACTCCCCGCAGCAGCACCTCCAGTTGCGTCAGCGCCGGGCTGGCAACCGCCTCCCCCTCGATCGTCTTCCACGGCAGGAACCACTCCTTGTTCGCCGTCACCGACCCGATCCGCGCGTTCAGCCCGTCCGAGATCACCAGCGCTTCGTTGTACGTGAACAGCGCCGGGATCTGTTCTTTATACGTCTGCAGTTGGTTGAACGCGTCCCACATCGTCGCGCTCTCCACCGCCGCGTTCTTCAATTCCATCACTGCCAGCGGCAGCCCGTTGACGAAGATCACCAGGTCCGCCCGCCGGTTGACCCGTGCGTTGTGGTACGCTGCCTCCACCGTGAACTGGTTCACCGCCAGCCAGTCGTTGTTCTCCGGCTCATCAAAATCGAAAACCCGAACCCGTGCGCTCTTGACGCGCCCGTCGCTGCCGCGGTATTCCACCGCCACGCCATCAATTGCCATCCGGTGGAACGCGTGGTTGCAGCGCAGCAGCCCCGGTTGGTTCAGGTTTGCGATCTGCCGGTACGCCTCCTCCAAAATCGTTGCCGGCAGCCCCGGGTTCAGCCGCGCCAGCGCCCCCTTCACCCGCCCCGGCAGCAGCCCGCTCTCATAACTTTCCCGCTCCGGTCGGCTGCCGTCCGGCGCGATCTCCGGACCCAGCGCGTATTCGTAGCCCAGCGCTTTCAGCCAGTCGATCGCCGCTTGTTCAATCACGGATTCGGTGAACGTTGTCATGTGGTCCTTACAGGATTCTCGTCGTCATTCGACCAATGTTCAACATTGGCTCGGATATACCGTTGGATGCGCTCGTGTTCCGAGTCATTCCGTATGACGCGCTCGTAATAATTCCGCTGCCACACCTGCACCCCCTCCGATCCCAGCATTTTATTGATCCGTTTAGCGCTGTTCATCTTGAAATACCCAACCACCAGCGGCAGCGTCATCCGCCGCCGCGCCGTTCGTTCTTGTTGCGGCAATTCATCCCGTTGGGTCGGGTCGTTCCGTTGGGGCGTTCGTCGTTGGGGCAATTCGCTCCGTTGGGGCAATTCGCTCCGTTGGGGCAATTCATCCCGTAGGGGCAATTCATGAATTGCCCCTACGTTTCCATCATCCATGATGGTTCCATTTACCCCAACGTTTCCATCACCAATGATGGTTCCATTTGCCCCTAGGACCGTTCCAAAATCACCACCATCCGCCTCAATCATCACGATCCCGTGAAAATGGTTCGGCATCACCACCGCCGCGCCCAGGCTAATCCCCGGATACCGCCCTGGCAGCGCCTCCCACGTCTCCCAAACCACCCGCCCCGCATCGCTCAACCGCATTTCTCCATCGGCAATCTTGCCAAACAAACTCTCCCGCCCCCGTGTCACCAGCGTGATGAAATACGCCCCGGGTTGCGAGTAATCATATTCGGGAAGGCGGATCGAACGGCGGTTTTTGTCTATTGAGTGATTACCCATACATTCCAGTCATTCAAGTGGTGCTTCTTTAAGGACGGATTGGGAAAGGGGGGGCATCAGTTTACAGGATTCTCGTTCTCCGGTTGATATATTTTAAGTTGTCGTAAATAACAAACAACTTGTATTAGTAAAGCAGCATCTTCCTTTCCAACACCAATTAATAATCCGTGACATATTCGGTTACGTAAATTTAATCCAATTGGATTTGAGAGTACGTTATATAAAAATCGCCGTAAAGAATCATCCATTAAATCACGAAGTCGTTCTAACAAAGATCCTAATTGTTCTACTCTGCCAGGATTCGTTCCCACCGGCTCGCGAAATATTGGAAATCCAATATCTCTTGCCACTATTCTAATTATTGCTTCGATTATCGGAACTAAGATATGCGCTGAGACATCATATTCTTCATTGAAGTACCAATGTATCGCTTTGGAAAGGTGTTCTGCAATGTCAGAAGGAATAATCTCTGTAGTGAAGAACTCAGTTAAGTCGGGTAATGGTGGAATGCCATGTTTCTCTTTTATTCGTTCTAATATTTTAGGAGCAAAAGTACTGAAAACCTGAATCCCTATAGTTTCTTGTCTGACCAATGCAATTTCCATATTTTCATCAAGGCTTCTCCCAATGCGAAGGGGAATATTATTATCATCAAAGATGACATTAGTAACCAAGAATTGAAGAGGGATTTCCTGTGATTGCTTTTTAATTACTTCAATGTTTTCTGAATAATTCCCACTTGGTGGGGGGTTATGCCCGAGACGGACAAACGCCTCTTTCCAACTTTCTTCACCCACAAACCAATTAATATATGCTTCAATCCTTTCATTGGGTATTTCAACTTTCGCCAATATAGTTTTCAGTTCAAGGTCATCTTCAGGAATTGATTGGATCGTTATTCTCAATTCATTCGCAATATCGGAGAGTCCGTAATTTCTCGCGAGTTCCAGTGCATGTTCAAGGTGCGATAACCGCAAAAAGCCATTTTTGCTCTTCTCCGCCTCCTCAATCCATCGATTAATTTGGTTTTTTTTCAATTCGATTTGTTTATTTCCATCAGCTCGTTTCAACATTAGATCAAAAATGTTCTCCGCGATCCAAGGGTTTTCCACGTATACCTGGAGCGCTACCTCGAGCAAATTATCTACTTCATCTGGAATTTCCTTTTTTGGTAATTTAAATAATGCGCCAATTAAACGTAATGCCACACTTGGTTTCGCCGTTTCTGATTTTAGTTCGCGTTTACAAGCATCAATAATTAAGTTGGTTATTAATACTTGTCTGTTGTTATCTTTTATCTCTTTACATAGATCTAATGCGCGAATTAAGCAAAATGCCCTATTAATTTCCTCCCATGCGCTTTTTGAAAGTTCAGAATATGCATCTATCGCTTGTGCTGCAAATAGATCGGGTCTATCTCCCCATTTTCTTACCCACAATAAGTCAGCCAAACGGGAACACAGTATGGGGTGCTTTAGCTCAGGTATTATCTCTTTCCATTCATCAAGATACACTTCACTAATCGCATTCAAAGGTGGTGGATAGACTTTTCCTTTCATCTCGATTATTGGCGCAAATGGACCATATTGTTCAATATAATCTTCCATCGAATCTTCGACATACATGTAATCGAAAGCATAAACATACTTCCAAAGGACATGGTCAGGAGTATCTATTCCATGATTTCTTAGAGATTTGCTTATCTCATTCCAATCATTAGCTTTTTGGGCGCTTCTTTCCAGCAAACCGGCAATTTCGTTGATGTTCACAATATTCCCCTCTCATTCTCCACCTTCACACTTACAGCACCGCTCATCAACTTCGGCAACAACGTATCCCGTAAACTCACCAGTGTTTTCGTTTCCTTTTCATTATTCTCTATCATTTGGTCAATTGAATAACAAGTTTGTTCAAATTGTTCTACTTGTTCTTCTCTAGGCATGGCGATTATAAGGTTATGAAAATCCACTTTGTTAATTGAACCAAATACCGTACCTTCTGCTTCGAATCTTGCGAAATCAGTTTCCAAAGATTTCATCGCATAGTAAGTGTATGAACGACTTCCTGTTTTATGCCTGATAGCCGCGATCCCTCTGCCAATAGCGCATACTTCATTTGCCATGTTCACATCGCCAACTGGTGCTCGTACACAAACAAGAGTATCACCAGCTTGGGCAAATCTTGTTGGGGCAGTGCAATAAACACGATTTTCAGGATATCGAAATCCAAAATCAGCCCGTCCTTGAAAAAAGGGTATGCCATTGCCCTCTTCATTGTAGCTTGAACCAGGAGGTGATTGCCCCATGGTCAAATCAAATTCTTCGCCTACAGTACCAATCTTGGCGTTATCTCCTGCCTGACGAACTAGATTATCATACACCGCCCGCGCAATCGACTCCAGCGTCCGGTTCATCCGCCGGTTCAGCTCGATCTTGTCGTCCAGCGCCCCAAGAATCCCCGCAATCGCCCGTTGTCTTGGGAGGGGAGGAATAGTAACATCAATATACTGCAACGAATTTATTGGAACGCGTTGCCTGCCAGAACTTCCTGTCATTTGTGAAATGGCATACTGTCGAACGTAATCCCATCTGGTCAAATAATAAGCAAAATCAGTGTCGGTTACTTCTGGTTTCCCCCTAATTACAATGAATTCTGTTGAACCATGTGCAATTATGTTTGGATCATCTGCCACAAATCTTGAAATCTTCCCATGTTCCAAACTTGGCGTAATTCTCGCCATCAAGACATCGCCAGCCAAAAAGCGTGAGCTTCCACCATCATATACCCTGCTTTCGTTCGCTCTAACTGTCTTGCTGTTGGGCAAGATGGTTGGCATGTCAACAAAAGGATATAAAGTTCCTCTTTTCAACAGAACTGGTGGATTAATCAAAACCGCTTCACTGAAAGGAAGAGTATGCCATTTGTCACTCATACTGCATATCTTTCAACCCTTTACGAATCTGATTTTCTAATTTGCCACCCTCATCAAACTGCCCTTCCAACTCCTTCGTCAACCGCGCCATCTTCTCCTCGAATGGCTCATCATCTTCTTCCAATTCCGCCGCCCCCACGTACCGCCCCGGCGTCAACACATACCCATGCGCCCGTATCTCCTCGATCCTCGCCGCCCTGCAAAACCCCGCCACATCCGCATACCGTAGGGGCAATTCATGAATTGCCCCTACGGTATGAATTTCCCCTACGGTATAAATTGCCCCAACGGCGGAATCCGCTCCAACGCTATCCATCGCCCCAACGGAGCCCCCCCGCTTCCACGCCTGGTACGTTCCCGCGATCCGCGCGATATCCGCGTCCGTCAGGTCGCGGTGCGTCCGGTCCACCATCGTCCCCAATTTTCGCGCGTCGATGAACAGCGTCTCCCCCCGACGGTCGCGTTCCGCCGTCACCTTGTTCCGCGTCAGGAACCACAAACACACCGGGATCTGCGTGTTGTAGAATAATTGCCCCGGCAGCGCCACCATGCAGTCCACCAGGTCCGCCTCGATCATCGCCTTGCGGATCTCGCCCTCGTTCGACGTGTTGCTCGACATGCTCCCGTTCGCCAGTACGAACCCCGCCGTCCCCGTCGGTGCCAGGTGATAAACGAAATGCTGCACCCACGCGTAGTTGGCGTTGTTGACCGGCGGGATTCCGTACTGCCAGCGCCGGTCCTCCCGTAGCCCCTCCCCGCCCCAGTCGCTCATATTGAACGGCGGGTTTGCCAGCACGAAGTCCGCCTTCAGGTCCGGGTGCAGGTCCCGTGAGAACGAATCCGCCGGCTCCCGCCCCAGGTCTCCGTCAATTCCCCGGATTCCCAGGTTCATCTTTGCCAGTTTCCATGTGTTCGGGTTGGATTCCTGTCCGAAAACCATGATGTCCCCGATCCGTCCCCCGTGCGCCTCGATGAACTTTTCCGACTGCACGAACATACCGCCGGAACCGCAGCACGGGTCGAACACCCTTCCACGGTACGGCGCCAGCATCTCCACCAGCACTCGCACCACCGATCGCGGCGTGTAGAACTCGCCGCCCTTCTTCCCTTCCTGGCTCGCGAATTGAGAAAGGAAGTACTCGTACACCCGCCCCAGCACGTCCTGCTGGCGGCTCTCCACGTCCACGAAGTTCACCCCGCTGATCAGGTCTACCAGCCCGCCCAGCTTATGCTTGTCCAGTGTCGGTCGTCCGTAGTTCCCCGGCAGCACATCTTTCAACGCCGGGTTGTCCCGCTCGATCGCCAGCATCGCCGCGTCGATCAGGTTCCCGATTGTTGGCTGCTTCGCGTTCGCCCGCAGGTGCGCCCAGCGCGCCTCTTTTGGTACCCAGAACACCCGCTCCGCCGTGTACTCGTCCCGGTCCTCCGGGTTTGCCCCCACGTGAGCTTGTGCCGTCAATCGTGTGTGGGTCTCTTCAAAAGCATCCGAGATGTACTTCAGGAAGATCAACCCCAGCACCACGTTCTTATACTCTGCCGCGTCCAGGTGTCCCCGCAGCTTGTCCGCCGTCGCAAACAATTGTGCCTCAATCCCCAGCGCTGCCCCATTTGGTTTCTTTGTCGTCTTCGGACTCAATTCATCCTCGCCTGCTTATAAGTTTTCAACCTGCTGTAAAGTTTAGCATAATTCGCCCACCCTGCCACTTGGCTGGAATTCGATCTTGTCATGCTTTCCTTCCCGCTCTCCATGACCTTATGAAATGCCGCCATATCAACCATACCATTCCTTTCACTGATCGACTAATCGACTGATCACCCTATCTCTTGACATTATAGAACTTTTATTCTACAATAGATTGCATGGCGAACTCCCGGCATCCACCGCCTGGCTGCCGGTCTGTTTGCTTGCACCTTAACATCCCCCCTATTGCTGCCCCCCGCCCATTCGTTCCATTCGTTTCTTAATACCGGCACCCCAAAAACGAATACCCTGCCGTCGGGCTTTTTGCATTTCCCAACCCGTCATATCGCGCCATCGCCAAACACCCCCCATCCCCGTCATTCGAACCGCGAAAAAATCGGGGACAAATCCCGCCCGTCAACCCTCCCTCTCCATTTTCGCAGAAAATAGGGAGGGTCGGGGTGGGGTAGGGGCGATTCACCTGTGCCCGCCAGGGCATGAATCGCCCCTACATGATCGCCCCTCCTCGCGAAGTTGGTCGATGGCGGAGATTGCCACGCCTCCCCATGCGGGGACTTCGCGCTGCGCAGTCGCCGCAATGACAAATTTAGAGATCGCGTCGTCGGGCTGCCGCCCTCCTCGCGAAGCTGGTCGATGGCGGAGATCGCCACGCCTCCCCATGCGGGGACTTCGCGCTACGCAGGCTCGCAATGACAAATTTAGAGATCGTGTCGTCGGGCTGCCGCCCTCCTCGCGAAGTTGGTCGATGGCGGAGATTGCCACGCCTCCCCATGCGGGGACTTCGCGCTGCACGGACTCGCAATGGCACATGATGCTTTTCTCTGTGCCACTGTGCCTCTGTGGTGATGATTATCCATCTGCAGGAGATTACTCCGGGCTTCTTCGATGCCCTCGCGATGGCAAAATTAGAGATCGCGTCGTCGGGCTGCTGCCCTCCTCGCGAAGTTGGGGGTGACCAATAAAAAAGGCGGGCATTGGCGCCCGCCTTGCAGAACCTCATCGACGCGAAACCTATTTGTCGGTATTCTCCTTGCCCAGCCCGTGCTTGAGCGCGGCGTGCGCCGCCGCCAGGCGCGCCACCGGCACGCGGAAGGGCGAGCAGGAGACGTAGTTGTTGCCGATGATGTGGCAGAACTCGATCGACTCAGGGTCGCCGCCGTGTTCGCCGCAGATGCCCACCTCCAGGTCGGGGCGCGTGCTGCGCCCATCTTCCACCGCCATTTGCATCAGGCGTCCCACCCCGCCGCGGTCGATGGTCTGGAAGGGGTTCTTGGGCAGGATCTTCTCTTCCACATACAGGATGAGGAAGTTGCGCTCGGCGTCGTCGCGCGAGTAGCCGAAGGTCATCTGGGTCAGGTCGTTGGTGCCAAAGGAGAAGAACTCCGCCACCTTGGCGATCTCCGCCGCGGTCACTGCGGCGCGCGGGATCTCGATCATGGTGCCGAACTTGTACGCCACCTGCGCGCCCCTCTCTTCCATCACCTGCTTGGCGATGCGCTCCAGGCGCGGCTGCACCCACTCCAGTTCCTTGACGGTGCCGGTCAGCGGGATCATGACCTCGGGTTTGGCGACCACGCCGCGCTTGGCGACGTCGCAGGCGGCTTCGAAGATGGCGCGCACCTGCATCTCGACGATCTCGGGCATGTAGATGCTCAGCCGCACACCGCGCAGACCCATCATCGGGTTGGATTCGTGCATGGCTTTGATGCTGGCGAGCAGGCTTTCCTTCTCCGCCAGCCCCTGGGTCTCGCCCTTGACGCGCATGGTGATGATCTCTTCGAACAGCGCTTCTTCATCCGGCATGAACTCATGCAACGGTGGGTCGATCAGGCGGATGATGACCGGGTAGCCGTCCATGGCTTCGAACAGCCCGTCGAAATCGGCGCGCTGGCTGGGCAGCAGCTCGTTCAGCGCGGCGGTGCGCGCCTCGCTCGTCTCCGAAAGGATCATGTGCTGCACGATCGGCAGGCGTTCCGGCTCGAAGAACATGTGCTCGGTACGGCACAAGCCGATGCCGACGGCGCCATAGGAGCGCGCCCGGCGGGCATCCTTGGGGTAGTCGGCATTCGCCCACACCTGCAAGCCCTTGGTGGGTGCGCCCTCGGGACCTTTGCGGATGCCCGGGCGGGCGCAGATTTCATCCGCCCAGCCCAGCAGCGTCAGCAGGTCCTTCTGCTCTTCCAGCGAGGGCGCGGTCAGGTTCATGGCGCCGGCGAAGACCTCGCCCGTGCCGCCATCCAACGAGAGCCAGTCGCCCTCTTTGACGACCGTCTCGCCGACCGTCATCTGGCGTTTTTCCAGGTCGATGCGCACCGCCGAGGCGCCCACCACGCAGGGGACGCCGAACTGGCGCGCGACCACCGCGGCGTGCGAGGTGGCGCCGCCTTCGCTGGTGAGGATGCCTTTGGCTGCCAACATGCCGTGGACGTCATCCGGCTTGGTGAACGGGCGCACCATGATGACCTGCTGCCCCTTCTCCTTCGCCATCCGCTCGGCGGTGTCGGCGTCGAAGTAGATCTGCCCAACGGCTGCGCCGGGCGAGGCGTTGACGCCGGTCGCCAGCACCTTGCCGGCTTTGCGGGCTTCTGCCATCTCGGCGGGGACGAACTGCGGGTGCAGCAGCGTGTCCACATCGGCGGGCATGACGCGCGCGACGGCTTCATCCTGGCTGATGCGCCCCTCCGCCACCATCTCGACCGCGATCTTGACGGCAGCCGCGGCAGTGCGCTTGCCGTTGCGGGTTTGCAGCATCCACAGCCGCCCGCGCTCGATGGTGAACTCGACATCCTGCATGTCGTGGTAGTGGTCTTCCAGCTTCTGGGCGATATCCAGGAACTGCCGGTAGGCTTCGGGCAGCGGAGCGCCCATGTTCTCGATGCTCTCGGTGTTGCGGATGCCCGCCACCACGTCCTCGCCCTGGGCGTTGAGCAGGTAGTCGCCATACAGCTTGCGCTCGCCGGTGGCAGGGTTGCGGGTGAACGCCACGCCGGTGCCGCTGTCGTTGCCCATGTTGCCGAACACCATGGTGACGATGTTGACGGCGGTGCCGAGGTCATCGGCGATGTTGGTGGCGCGGCGGTAGTCGATGGCGCGCTTGCCGTTCCACGAGCGGAAGACGGCTTCGGTCGCCAGCTTCATCTGCTCCAGCGGGTCCGAGGGGAACTCGCGTCCCTTCTCCTGCTTGAAGATTTCCTTGAACTTTTCGGTGAGGTGCTTCAAATCTGCGGCGGAGAGGTCGGTATCCGATTTGGCACCCTGCTGGCGCTTGTAGGCTTCCAGGTAGTCCTCGAAGGCTTCGTCGCGGATCTCCATGACGACCGAGCCGAACATTTGAACCAGCCGGCGGAAGGAATCCCACACGAAGCGCTCGTTGCCGGTCAGCGCGATCATGCCCTGGGCGGTCTCCTGGTTGAGACCGATGTTGAGCACGGTGTCCATCATGCCGGGCATGGAGAACTTGGCGCCCGAGCGGCAAGAGACCAGCAGCGGGTTCTTGGGGTCGCCGAAGGTCTTGCCGGAACGCTGTTCCACGGCTTTGAGAGCTGCCAGCATCTGCTCCCACATGCCCTCGGGGAACTTGTTGCCGCCCGCCAGGTAGGCGTTGCAGGCTTCGGTGGTGACGGTGAAGCCGGGCGGCACGGGCACGCCGATGCGCTCCATCTCCGCCAGGTTGGCACCTTTGCCACCCAACAACCCGCGCACATCATCCCAGGCGCCCCCCACGTACTTTTCCGCCTGGTCCAGTTCATTAAAAAGATAAACCCATTTTTTCACGATCGTCCTCCAAATGATTTCTTTTGTCTTGCTCGCCTAATATCGCCCAACTCGGCGATTTGGTTTCCAAATGAAGTATTCTACCACAGCAGACATGCGAGAGGGGCAGAGCGGGATCATCTAGACAGGAATTAAGCAGAATCGGTGACAAATGTCGCGCAGAGGGGCATGCGCGCATCTCATCTGAAGCGCGAACCTGGCGCGCATCTTGCAACCACACACACAGGTAACCGATGATGGCTGGACGCGTGATTAACAGATTCAATAGCCTGCTGTTAGTGACTTGAAAGGTAATAATTTACTTACCTGAATGATAATATAGTCACATGAACGCCCACGGAGGAGTGATGAAATTACTGGTCATCGATGATGAGCCTTCACTGGTCGAACTGCTGGGTCAGATGCTTGACCAGAACAGCATGCTGATCGACCGGGTGGAGACCAGCCGAGGCGCGCTCAACTATGTCCGCAAACAACAGCCGGACCTGATCCTGCTGGACGACCTGGGTCCACAGGTGGACAAGCCAGAACTCACCCGCAAGCTGCGCAAGGAAAGCAACGCCCCCATCCTGATCCTTTCGGCGGTCACCAACCCGATGATGGTAGCGCAAGCCCTGGACGCCGGCGCGGATGATTACCTCATCAAGCCGGTGTCTTCGTCCATATTGATGGCGTACATCAACAAGTATGTGCGCCGCGCCGGCTTGAAGATTCACCAGCGCGTCAGCGTGACGTAATGGCGCCCAAGCCAAAACGACGTCGCCGGTCGAAAGGATGACCGGCGATTTGATTTGGGAATGTAGTAAAATCATCGTTAATATCCGAGTTCAGGAGAGATAAGCGTGCAGACCTGTTCCCAATGCCTTACCCAGGTTCATGACAGCCTCACCACCTGCCCCAACTGCCAGGCAGACCTGACCAAACTTTCGGTCAACGCCGTTTCGCGCCAGCGGCTGGTGGACAACCCCCGCGTGCAAGCGGTGCGGATCAACATCTCGCATGACGCCTGCCCCGCCTGCCAGGCAATGGAGGGGGTCTACAACCTGGACGAGATCCCAACCCTGCCGGTAGCAGGGTGCTCGCACCCCGGCGGCTGCCGCTGCACCTACAGCCCGATCCTGGAAGAGATCTTCCCCTAGGCAAGCGCATAAGCCGCACCCCGGCACTTGCGGTCATGACTGGCAAGTGATGTGAGCCGCCCGGCGCACGAGCGCAGACCATCACCGGATGATGTGACGGGCGAGCAATGCAGCCGGCACCAACGAACTGGCAATCTCGCTGCCTGCCAAACAGCGGTTGGGTTGTGCCGGCAGCAGCGCCTTCTGCCAACCGAGGGTGGTATTACATAAAAAGGCAGGGACTTGAACAGAATTCCATGCACCAGGAACAGCGGAAATGCCACCCGGTGGTTGCGAGATCAAGGTTTCAGGCGGGTTCGGGGGGATGATCCAGCAGCCATTGGCGGGCAAATTCGAGCGCTTGCTGGCGCGAGCCAACCTCACCGGCAGCCTGGGCTTCGGTCAGATCGTGCAACAGGGCGCCGAGGCGCGGTCCTGGGCTAACACCAAAGGATGTCATCAGGTCATGACCGTTGAGCAGTGGCTGCGGCGCAACGACCTCCTCGCGCTGCAACCACCACGCCTCCAGCAACTGCCGGCAGATATCCAACTCGGTCTGCCAATTCTCACTGGTGAGCGTCGGTCCGTAGGTGGCGAGGGTATCGGCGAGGGAGAGCAAGCAGATCTCGACCCCCGCCTCGCCGGTGGCGCGGAAGAAACGATAAATGACACGCCGGTCGAGCGTCCGTTGCGCGTTGACGAGAAAGTGAATGCGCATATGCTGGCGGGTCAGGCACGCCAGATGGGCGGTCTCTTCATTGCTGAGCGCCAGGCGCTTGCCGTAATCCCGCGCAACCTGACTGGAGATGAAGGCGTGACGGTAGAAGTGCACGCCGCGTTCATCCTGCGAAAAGGCATCCGGTTTACCGACATCATGCAGGAGGGCGGCGAAAAAGAGCAGCGCGCGGCGGGTGCGGTGCGAGTTGAGGTCTTGTGACAGCAGATCGGTGATGTGCGTGCGGTAGCGCCCAAGCGCGCCGACCGCCATACCCAGCCACAACGAGCCGGCGCCTTCGGCTGGATACTCGCCAGCGAGCACCGCCAACAGGGCTTCCAGATGGTCGAGCACAGCCAGGGTGTGATCCCAGACGTTCCAAACATGGGGCGGACCCTGCTGCTGGGTGGGCAGGCATGAAAGTTCCGGCATGAGGGCATCCAATACGCCCAGAGTCTGCATGGCGCGGAATGCAGCAGCCGGGTTGGGGTTATCCAACATGCGAAAGAGTTCGTCGCGGATGCGCTCCGGTGAAACGCGCGCCAGGGCAGCGATGTGCGGGCGCATATCATCGAGGGTCTCCGGCGTGATGCGAAAATCCAGCTCCACCGCCAGGCGGATGCCGCGAAGCAGGCGCAGGGGATCATCCTGGATGGATTGCGGCGAACACAGACGCAAATGCTTGTTGCGGAGATCGGTCTGACCGCCCAGGGGGTCGATCAGGCGCCGGCGGTCGCGCAGGTCGAGCGCGATGGCGTTGATGGTGAAATCGCGCAAGCGCAGGTCCGCCTCGATCGATCCACCCTGCATGGCGGCGACATCGATGACCCGCTCCGGTTTACCCAGGCGGGGCACCACGACGCGCACCGTCAGGCGTTGCTCATCCAGCACGAACCAAGCGCCATGCAGGTGGGCAGCGATACGACGGGCGAGCAGGCGCGGGTCGCCAGCGGACACCAAGTCGAAATCGCGGCGGGTACGTCCCAGCAGGATATCACGGGTAGTACCGCCTACCAGGTAGACCTTATCAGGGAAGTCCTGGACGTGAACGGCATCCAACCAGGCAAGTTCGCGTTCAGGAAGCACAAATGACATACCAAGCCTTACCCCTGGCTGAATTTGTCCAGGTCCACCACGCCAACGAAGGGCAGGTTGCGATAGTACTCGTCGATATCCAGCCCATAACCGAAGACGAACTTGTTCTCGATGACAAAACCGGTGTAACGGATGGGCACTTCGACCTCACGGCGCTGGGCTTTATCCAACAAGGTGCAGACGTTGAGCGAACGCGGCTTGCGGGTGGCGAGCAGCTCAAGGACAGACGCGATGGTATGACCGGAATCGATGATGTCCTCGACCAGGAGGACGTCCTTGCCAAAGATGTTGGTGTTCAGATCAAGCGTAATGCGCGCCTGCCCCTGGGATTCGCGGCGACCGACCCCATAGGACGAGACTGCCATGAATTCGATCGTGTGGGGGACAGTGATCTGGCGCATGAGATCGGTCAGAAAAACGACGCCGCCGCGCAGGATGCAGACCAGGAGCAGATTGCCATCGGCGTAATCCCGACTGATCTCCGCCCCCACCTCGGCGATGCGCCGGTCAATTTGCTCCTTGGTAATGAGAACCTCGCTCAAGAATTGGTGGTAGTCTCGAACCATTCTAAGCCTCGCAGCATGGATTCATCGTGGCACCTCATGATGCCGACGGCAACGGGCTTCATACATTTCAGAAGCGCCGACCACCACAACCAGGTCGTCGTACCTAGCGGGGCGTCCATCCACCAGACGCTGGGTGCGTGTGGCGGGTTCGCCACAGACCATGCAAATGGCGTGCAATTTTTCAACCTCTTCAGCCACCGCCAGCAGCACCGGCATGGCACCGAACGGCTCGCCGCGGAAATCCAGGTCCAGCCCGGCGATGATGACACGCACACCCCGTTCGGCGAGGTGACGCGCCACGTCTACAATGCCGTCATCCATAAACTGGGCTTCATCGATGCCGACGACGGTTGTATCAGGCGCCACTTTATCCAAAATCTCATGAGAATCCAGAACCGGTATGGCGTCGAACGCCATACCACCGTGGGAAATGACCTTGACCTCATCGAAACGGTTATCGATGGCAGGCTTGAAGACCTGTACCTTCTGACGGGCAATGACTGCCCGCTTCAGGCGGCGAATCAATTCTTCAGTCTTGCCGCAAAACATCGATCCGCAGATGACCGCGATGTAACCAGTCTGATCCTTCATGCGCCCTCCCGATGGCAGGTTTTTATGATTCTACCTTATTCCGGTCAGATAAATCCAGTCATGGCTGGGGATAAAGCAAGGGATTCACTTTTGGGACAACCCCTATCTGAAAAGAGAACCCCGGCGCTGCCACCGGGGTTCATCGTCAATACCGTATCAAGCAAAATATTACTCAACCGCAGTTGCAGCCGGGAGTTCGTAACCCAGGGCGCGCAATTTCTTCTTGAGGTCGATCAAGGATTTACGACCGAAACCTTCAATATCAAGCAGCGCCTGTTCACCCAGGAGCATTTTATCCAGAACCTGACCCACCGTGGTGATGCCAGCCTTGGCTAGCGCGTCGGTTGGACGAACGCCCAATTCCAGTTCGACCACAGGGCGCACAGGTGAAACACGTTCTTCATCGCGTTTTTTAGCCTCATCCACGAATTCCTGGCGAGCCTGCAAGCGGCGATAGAAGCGATCGACCTGACCTTCAATATCGAGCATGCGCGCCTGCTGCCCGGTGAAGAAGGGATGGCATTTGGAACACACCTCGGTATGGATGGTCTCTTTGGTCGAACCGGTGGTCCAGGTGTTGCCGCACGCACAAACAACCGTGGCTTCCGGAAAATAAGTGGGATGGATACCCTTTTTCATTTACTCACATATCCTTTCAAGCCTGAACTTCCGTCACCCCAAAGCAGAGCAACGGTGAAACAGGATGGTCACGCCTGCTCTACGGGCAGGACGGAAACGACCTTTCGCCCGTTCGGCAGCGTCTCATAAACGACAACACCATTCGCGACCGCGAAGAGCGTGTCATCCTTGCCAATGCCGACATTGGTGCCCGGTTTGATGCGCGTGCCACGCTGACGGACCAGGATATTGCCGGAGATCACCTGCTGCCCGGCGTAGCGTTTTACGCCCAGGCGCTGTGAATTACTATCACGACCGTTGCGGCTGGAGCCGCCACCTTTTTTATGAGCCATTTGACCTACTCCACTTTTATCTTATCGATCTTCAACCGGGTGTACTGCTGGCGGTGACCGGTCTTGACCCGAATACGTTTCTTGGGGCGGTAACGGAATACGGTGATCTTATCGCCCTTGATATGACCCTCAACGGTGGCAGTCACTGTGGCGCCTTTCACCAACGGGGCACCAACCGCGACTTTATCATCATCATCTACCGTCATGAGCACAGATTCGAGGGTGAGCACTTTGCCCACCTCGACCGGCAGTTTATCGACTTCGATGAAACCACCTTCGACGGCGCGGAACTGTTTGCCGCCACTTTCAACAATCGCATACTTCATATTTTCTCCAATCTTCACTTCGCCGGTCAGCCTGCGCCCATACGCCGGATGCCGGGAAAGCTTGGGCATCAAAAATCGACCCCACCCGGAGGCAGGGCAAGGATGAATTATACCGAGGGGCGGCTGGTCTGTCAACCGTTTTTTGATCTTGTGTGCGAGGTTTTATTGCAACCTGCGAAAATCGCCATCCCGGACGGTGACGCCGTGCGCATCCAGGTATTCCAGGAAAGCAAGTGCGTATTTTCGGCTGGTGCCAAAATGATCGCGAAATTCAGCTACGGTGAGCGCACCATGTTGGCGCATGTGATTCGTGACGATCTCCAGCATGTGGTCGTAATCCACCCGGCGGAAGATGACATCCGCCGAGACCTGCAACAGGTCACCGCGCTCGATGATCACCCGCAATACGTCCTCGCCAACCAGCGCAACGCATTCCTTGATGGATGGAGTGGCGTATGGCGCTTGACTGAAGCGGGATAGCAATTGATCGACAGCAGTTTGTTGGGCGGGTGACAGATTCACCCGGTGAGACGGCAACGCCAGCAGCGTGCCGTGTTCAACCAGCACACCCGAGCCAACCATAAGACGAACGAAGGCATTGAACACACGCGGGGCTAGTTTGAGGCGCGACTTGAGTTCTTCACGCGGCAATCCACGGCGAAGCGGATTTAGGGCATGATGACGCGCCACTTCTGCCAAGGCATTATCCCGGATGGCATCTACGACCTGGCGCGGCGCAAACAGCAGCGAAAGGTTGGGATGTTGGTCGCCGGGTTCCAACTGCACCAACTCACCACCCTCCAGCAAGGCAGGCAGCTCCGCCAGGGCAAGTTCCCGTTCAAGGTGCGACCGCTCGATCAGCTCTGACAACGGCAGAACACCATGATTGAGGGCTGTTTGCAGCAACACCTCCGCCGGCGAACCAAAGCGGAAACCTTGCAAGCGGTGCAGCACCTGATGGGAAAAGCGCTTATGGCGATGTCTGGGGGCAGGATCGACCACCTGGCCG
>JABLXM010000063.1 GCA_013177815.1 Anaerolineae bacterium
TGTTCGTGGGTGTCTACGTCGCGCAGGAAAAAGGCTACTTTGCCGAAGAGAATCTGAGCGTCGAGATCCAGCACTCGCCCGGCGCGGGCGAACACCTGCAACTGACCGCCAGCGGCAAGGTTCAGGTGACAACCCAGGACGCCGCCGTGCTGTTGGAACGCCGGGCAGACCCCGGCTTGCCGCTGGTCTCGATCGCATTGATCGGGCAGCGCGGACAACAGGCGTTTGCGGCGCTGGCAGAAAGCGACATGCACACCCCTCAGGACTGGGAAGGGCACGTCATCGGCTACAAAGGCACCCCGCCCCCCGATCTGTTCGCGCTGATGGAAGCGGCGGGCGCCGACGTTTCAAAAATGAACCTGGTCAACGTTGGTTTCGATCCACGCATCCTGACCGAAGGTCGGGTGGACGTCTACCCGGTGTTCAAATCCAACGAGCCTTACCTAATGCGCTCCTGGGGCTACGACCTGGTGTTGTGGGATGCGGCAGATTACGGCGTGCCGACGCTGGGATTGACTTACGTCACCAGCGACTCGACGCTACGGGCGCAACCCGAGATGCTCAGCCGCTTCCTGCGCGCGGCGTTGAAAGGGATCGACTATGCAGCCAGCAACCGCGACGAGGCGGTGCAAATCGTGATCCGGTACGCCGGAGCGGAGACCAACCCGGATCACATGCGCTACATGCTGGATACCGAACTACTGGATTACGAAAGTGATGTGACCATGAAAGACGGTCATGGCTGGCAGACATTGGCGCAATGGCAGGCGCTGGCGGGGGTGCTGCAAAAGCACGACGCCATGCCGGCAGTGGACGTCCACCAGGTCTTTACAACCCGGATACTCGAACTGGCGCGGTAAGCACAGGAAAGATCAGGGCATCCAATCGCCGACTTCCGTCCAGGCGTATTCCAGATGGGCGGAGAGCGCCTTCCCCAGCTTGCGTTTCACCTTGCGCACGGCGAAATCCATCAACAGAACGCCGCCCAGGTCGTGCAGGCGCTTGCCGATCTCGCGGGTGCGGATGTGGCGACATTGCATATTATAGGTGCCACCCGGGCGTTCGGAGAGGTAGTCCTCTCTTTCACCAATGCGCAACAATTCCTGGTACAGGCGATCGTATTCCTGCCGGTGCTGCCTGGGGACCGGTGGAGATGCAAGCAAGTCTTGTATAAATCCCATGGAATTAGTTTATCACGGAAACACAGGGGCGGTCAGCGTTCCTGCAGGCTGCCGCTGACGACAATGCGCTGATTGCTGACCAGGTATGGGTAACACGAGATCAGTGTGACAATCGGCACATTGGTGGGCGCCATCACCTCGACGGCGGTTGGCTCCACGATCTTGTTAGTATCGATCACGTAGGTGTAGGTGCGCTGGTTGGTGAACAGGATGATCTGGTCGCCGTTCTGCAGGCGGTCCAGGTCACGGAAGATCTCGCCGAAGACGTCGTTGTGCGCCGCGAGGACAACATTGCCATCCTCGCCGGGGTTAGCGGTGCCAACGTGCTGACCGACGCCTTTCTTGAGTTGCTCCCAACCATCACCCTGGACAACGGGCGCATCCACACCAATGGCAGGGATCTGGATGCGCACCGCCTGCTCCGGACCGGCGGTGGGGACAGGCAAGTTCGCCATCGATTGCACCAGGGGGCGCAGGTGCTCGGGGATCTCAGCTTCATTGGGTTGCACGCCGCCGGGCGCGTTGGGCGGGGTATGCCCGGAGGGGAGCACGACCGACATGAACAGCGCGGTGGGGGTCAATTCACCCTGCTGCAACAAAGCAGTGGTTTCGCGGTTGAGGGTACGCATCAGACCAACCCCGTTGAGCAGCACGACCACCAAGCCTACGACAGCCACGATCTCGACCGAGAGCAGCAGCCGATCCAGCCAGGGACGGCGCCTGGCAGGGCGGGCAGCCGGGCGCTCGTCTGGCTCCAACCCGGGGTCGTCGTCCACATCCTCCGATTGCTTGACAGGCACGGTGGTTACAGGGACATATTTACGGATGCGACCGGTGCGAAAAAGGTGCTCCATGCGCGCCTGACGCCGGACGCGTTTCTTTTCCAATAGCAGGTAACGCAGTTCCGCTTCGCTGAGCTTGCTGGTCTGTTGTTTGCGAGCCATAATCGGATTATACCTTTAATGCGAGGGGCGCTTTAAGCTGGTTCCGGTCATTTTTCAGCCTGCGCCGGATAATGATCATCCCCGATATTACAGTTGTTGCGAGCTGCCGCAGGCAGCATGGCATTCTGGCATTCTTCCACCACCTCCATCCGTCATTGAGAGACCTGTCAAGTTCACAGCTCGAAGCAAACCCCAACGATGATTCTTATCACTCCAACCTGAGGATTGTTTCGTCGGGGATAGTGGAATCCGGCCCAATCTTTGCATGAATTCGCCGGACGCGCACACCCCGCGCAGTTGCAATGATAAATAAACAGAAATTATATTCTATATCTTAATTCATCTGCATCACAAACGTGATCTTCTGTCTTCAGAAGGTTTCCAAGTTCAAGTGACTCGGATCGAGCGTCATTGTGACCGATTGCTGCAGCGGAATCTCGTTTCTCAAGAGGCAAAACGGCTGCAACGCCGCTATCTCAAACATCGCCAAAAGTTGTTTGTGTTCCTCTATCGCAATGATGTTGAGCCAACCAATAATATAGCTGAGAGAGCATTGTGCCCTTCTGTTATTCATCGCAAAGTAACGGGGTATTTTCGCTCCGAATGGGGAGCTAATGCCTATGCTGCTCTGGCTTCGGTTATCGATACAGCTGAATTATCTGGTGTCCATGCTTTTGATGCGATTCAATCCCTTTTTGGCTCTCCCGCCTTACCCCTTCCGATTATTGGTGAGTAGATACTTTTAGTTATAAACCATCCGTCAAGGGGTAGAAAGGTCAGAACACGAAAAAGGCAAAAATTACCAAAAACAAAAAAAGTGGGGGTTATTCCAGGGTTATGCTTTTTTTACCTTGGGATCTACACTAAACGAGTTTGGGGGCAAGCTCCCAGAATCAAGAAATAAAGTTTCCTTACACTGCAACCGGGCGAGATTCCGAGAGAACAAGTCCTGCTTTTCAAAACAAACTTGTAACTTCATGCTTTATGATTTATCGATATAATAAATTCCCCGTATTCGGGAATTTGAGGACTATCGCAACTGTGAATCTACGATAGTCCTCATTCTGTGGCTAATTCCTGATTTCGATTATTCTTTATGGTCTTTTTTTAAGAACGGGATAGATAGGACAAACCAGATTATGGATGGTTTTAGTATCTTCCCAATCATTTTCAACACCGACTGGGGAGGTATATATATTTCTGACTCCCATGCGCCCATGAGCTTACCGGTCATCACTAATTGGTTCCCTTTTCTCGCAATAGACCTCATACTTAATACGGACTGACCTGTATTCGAGTAGAACTCTGCGTAAGCTTCACTATCAGTCATAGATTTTCACTTATCCTCTAAAATAATATGAGTTTTTAGTTATACTACTTACTCTTTTTCCAATCATCCCGAATAACTTTGAGGCAATTCATTACGCTAAATCCGGTAACTCCTGGTCCTGGATGGTTTGAAGTTCCACACAGGTATAGGTTCTTGATTGGGGCACGATAATTAGACATTCCTTTTACGGGTCGATTATCAAACATCTGATCTAATTGAATCATGCCGTGAGTCCAGGTACCACCCGTGTTGCGATAGACCTTTTCATAGTCTTCGGTTGACCAAACTTTATAATCTAAAAGGCAATCGCGGAAGTCGGGCATAAAAACCTGAAATCTATCAATTACGCGTTCTGTGAGCTGATGCTTTAATTCCTCTCTTTTATTCTCAGGAACACCTTTCGGCCATCCCAACATTACAAAACTGGTTCCAGATTGCATTCCTGGAGGTGCCAGGTTCGGATCAAGCATGCTGGGGAAGTAAAGAGAAGGACATGGTTCATCAGGAATTCCGCCATATTTAACAGCATCCCAACTTCTCTCCATCGCTTCTGAACTTGGATAGCTCCATATATTCCACCTCCATAGGCCTTCATTCATTTCCGCATATTCATCTCTGAAAGCAGGTAATTTCTTAAAGGCCCAATAGATTTGAACGAATTGATCTGTATAGTTTATATTTCGAATTTGCCTTTCAAGGAACGGAGGAGTATTATCCGAGCCTACCATATTGACGAAGGTATTAAAAGTGCCACAGCTTGAAATAATTGTATTGGCAGTGATCTTTTCTCCACCAGCCAACTCAACTCCATATGCAATTCCTTTATCGACCAAAATCTTTTTTACCTCTGAGTTCAGCTTAAGTATTCCCCCATTATCTTTGAAAGCTTCTGCCAGGGCTTCGAAGAATCTCCCGATATGTCCTTTAATAATTTTGTATTGGGAACCGCCTCCAGATTGTGAAGGTGTCCCAAAATGATAAGCCACGGTCATGGAGGATCCAGGAGTCATTGGCCCTCCCCAGAATCCGTCTACAGCATTTACTGTGATAAACCCTCGCAGTGGCCCATATTTTTCTTTATCTGGCAAGAATTTATCCAGGAGAGTCTGAAGATTTCCATAAAAAATTTGTTTCAGACATGGCGACGGGATTTGGTGGTTTTGAACTCAAAGTCGCTCTGTTTGTCCTCGCTGCTTCCATTAACTTCCTGTGGTAGCAACTTGGATTAATTAATATACAACCTTATTATTTCATCTGTATATTTCTCCATTGATAAAAATTCACTAGAAACCTCTTTCATGGCTTTTCCAAGTTCACTGCGTAGTTCCACATTTTCCAGTAAAAGTGTCAATTTTTTTATAAAATCATCCCAATTCATTTGATCCGCATATAATGCTTTGCCTCTAGTAAGTTCGTAAACCGTTTCTATGTTGAAACTTAGAATAGGTAATCCAAACATCATTGCTTCAGCTGTAGCTAAACTAAATGCTTCGGATAAACTTGTGTTTAAGTATATATCAGCAAAGCTTAATAGCCTCTTCTTTTCTACATCAGTAACGTTTTCTTTGACAAACACATTTTCGATTTTCTGATCCTTTAGTAGATGGTTAATAGCATTTAAAGTTCCCCCATCAGTTCCAATAAGTATCAAACGAAAATCCTTCACTAAATGTTTTGGTATTTTGCGTAATGCTCTAATCAACTCAAGTTGTTGTTTGTTTTTTTCGAAGCGAGCGATTGATATAAGAGTTTTTATTTTCGGACTCTTATCATAACGAAAATCTAAAGGGCTGATTGTTTCTAAGGGGTTGGGAACGACCTTGAGTTTGTCTTCCTCTATGCAAAATGTTGACAACATCTCGTTTCTTAATGCGTTTGTTGGAACATGGACGTAATTAACCCTTTCATAGATGTAGTTGCAAATAACAATCATGGGAAAATGTTTAACTTTTATTTCTTTTTTGTGATAACTGGAGAAACAAATCAATTTGCATGTATTCGAAAATTTTTTTACAATCAAGTAGTTTGGAATATACCATTCAATTTTACACATATGGATTATATCTGGTGAGATAATCTCGATTGTCTTATATAAGTCTTTAGAAAAAAATCCTGCATTATATGAATGGTAAAAGAAAGGAATTGTTTTTGGGAAAAAATTAATCCTATAAACATCCAAATTGTCGCAACTATAAAAACTTGGTAGATAATCAAAACTTCCAGTTGGAAAATTTGCTTTAGTTGTTAAAATTGAAACCTTACTGACTTCCTCTCGTTTCATCAAAGTCCTTGATAGGTCAGAAACAATTCTTTCTATTCCGCCCATGTATGGGTAGAAATATGGTGTCACAAATAAGATATTCAACTATAATCTTAAGAGTCCTATTCGAATATAAGTTTTCTAATTCCTAATGAATAATAACAGAGTTCGTATACTTTGCAACAACAACATAATTAAGTGGTTTCTTGAAAGTTATTTGTGTGTAAAATGCGATGTGGTGTCTACCCCGCAGGAATTTTGTAATTATGCTAATAGCTCTGATCTAATAATATTTGGCGATTACAATATAAGAGATTTTACTCATTGTCCTGATGAATTCTTAGAGCTCATTGAGACAATTAAAAAAGGGAAACCGATAATTTATTATGGTGGTTGGAATTCATATGGTCAGGGCGGTTACACGGAATCTCCCTTTAAGGAGATACTACCAGTAAAAATCAAATCGAAGGATCTCGACTATTTTTCCCATAATACAAAAGGCGTTGTTTTTAATAAAAGGTCGAGGTTTCATAGATCCTTATTGAATCCTGAACAATTTCCACTATCGACAAGTTACCATAAGTTTCAGGGAATAAAAAGAAACGGGGAAATCCTCTTATCTTATCGGGTTCGAGAGAGTGAGAATAGTATTCCTTTAATCGTCTCGTCAAAGGGAGAAAACCCAAGAATTTTATGTTTGGGTCTCTGCATAATTGGTGGAGGAGCAAAAGATTATTATGTTTGGGATCAATTCCCTTATTTTTTAAAACTTTGTATTGAGACTGTACTTGATAATGAAATTACTTACTCAAATTCTCCAGCCTTATCCAATACTTTCCACAATTTTCATAAAGAATTATTGTCGAAAAACACAACTCAAGAGAGGCTTGATCTTATCAAGCAAAATCTCGAACATGTTTGGCATAGAGAGAACAAAATTGAGCAATTTACTTTTTTAGGAGATATTGCTGGGTTTTACAGGTCTGAATACGCTGCAGTTTCAAGGATGTTAATTCTGCCTGATTTATATTTTTCCAACCAACTCGAATATCAATACAAATTAGTTGATATGTACAAATACTTTGCACGACATTCGTGTATTAATTTTGATTTTATATACGCTAGTGTACTTTATAAAATGGCATACCATTCACAAGACAAAATTCAAACCATAATGAAAATTCAAGATCCAAATACATGGTCCATATATTTTCAAGGAATAAGTAAAATTTGTTACTCGTTGGCACTATTGGGAAAGGAAATTAATGGTCTTGATGATATTGGTGCGAATTTAGAAAAAGGGATTGAATTACTTGATCTATATAAAAATAGATCTGAGTTGGAAAATGATGTCCATGATGATAAATTATTGATTAATGATTATGCAAAAGCTCTATATATAATAATCTTTCAATATGGAAAATTTCTTGAGAAGCGCTCAAGGTTGTTATATTTCCTCCCGCTGTTTATAAAACCCAATATATTCTACAAAAAGTTCCTATCGAATCTCAAGATTGATCAGAAAATACAAGCATTAACGGTTTTCGGTGAAAGGTATAATGAAATCCCCCCACTTGTTGATAGAGATGTTCTGGCTTTTCTTGTGGATTCTTTAAAGGTTATAGAAAATCTTTCGAAAGAAAATCTTAATAGCTATCTCCTGACATATGAAAAGATAATTAAAAATCCCAATTACAAGTCGGATGATGAATGGAATGTTAAATTGGCAATAAATATTAACTCGATAGTAATTAAAAATTATGAAAGCGACGTACTTTATAAGAAAATGAAACATTTGCTTTCAATAGTGGAATGGGTGATGATTTTCCTTCTGGCAAGCATTTTCTTACTTAAGAGAATCGAAATCCCGTATATAAAGCTTTTCTTGGAATCAATCAGTGATTATCTTAATATTTTTTCGATGTTTTTATTTGTAGTTATTTTCGCTGTTGAGTCAATTTTCAAGGTGACCTTTAAGGTTTTTTTTCGGGGTAAGAAACCATGATCTCAGTGATTATCGCTGTATACAACGAAGAAAATTTAATAATTCAAAATCTTCAATCCATATATAAACAAATTAGTGTTTTACCCGATTTTGAAATCGTTGTTGTTGCTAGTGGATGTACTGACAACACTGTGGATATGATTAAATTTTTAAAAAGGGAAATGAAGAGTATTATCTTAGTTGAGGAGAGAAATAGAAATGGGAAAGCATCTGCAATAAACATCGCCCATAATAGAGTCAGAGGCGATATTTGCATTTTAATGGATGGAGATGTGTTTCTTGGGAGGAATTCAATAATCGAATTGATAAAGCCTTTCAAAGATAAAAGCATAAATCTATCTTGCTCACGGGTTATTCCCAGGAAATATAAAAATGTATTTAACCAAATTGCATCAATTAGATGTGAAGTATGGCACGATTATCGATTAAGTCAATCGGAGAAAGCTCTTCCCTTGATACCATCGGGTTATTTGTATGCAATTAGGTCCCGAAATTTACCTGATATTCCCAATAATATAATTAATGATGACCAATATATTGGTTTAGTTCAGAGCGATGGAGCTTATAAAAGCGTATATTCACAGAACTCAATTATTTATCCAATATATCCAAAGACATTTGATGACTATATAAAACAAAGACTTCGTACTCAACTTGGAAGAATCCAATTAGAAAGGGTTTTTGGTTCACAAATTCAAAAAGATTTCCTAAGTTTTTCAACAAAAAAAACGTTTATTACGAATGTAGAAAAAAAACCATATGCAATCCTAAACTTACTATTGGAACTATATGTTCGCAATGAATGCAAATCGATTTATGAGAACAAGAGGATAAATCGATGTTACATCTGGGAGCCTATTCAATCGACCAAATGTCTATAACAACATGTACAAGGGAAAACAAATACAATGTACCTGACATCTAATTCTACTTTTTACATCCCTACCCACCTACGAATTAATTTTCGTTTCCGCGGATATTTGCGGGTGAGTCACGGATTTGGTTGATGCGCTTGGTGACGGTGGATTTGTATCCGCGAGTAATGGCACCGATACCGACGCCGGGGGCGGTCTTCGCACAGGATGAACCGCCGGTGATCCTGCCGTAAGCTCAAACCCACCTGGGACAGCCGGCACGCCGAACTGTTCCCCGAAAGACCAACAACCGCCGGTTCCCCCCGGCGGTTGTTGCGCCTGCATATGGATATCGGTTTAGATGATGCCTTTGAGCAGCGCGCCGATGGCATATGCAACGCCGGCAGCCAACCCGCCGACCAACAGCATTTCCATACCGGAGCGCCAGGGCGCGCGCTGCGTCACCAGGGTTTTGGCTGCCCCCAAACCGAACAGCGCCAACCCGGAAAGCGCCAACGAGAGCAAGAAAGCAGTCCCTGACCCCAGTTCGAACGGGAACAACAGGTCCAGCAAGTAGAGCAGCAGTGGGATGGCGCCGGCGACCACGAAGGCGAGGAAGGTGACCAACCCCTCCAAGGCGGGTTTCTTGTCGTCTTTTTGCAGACCCAGTTCCTCGATCATCATGGCATCCACCAGGCGTTCGCGATCCTTGAACTTAATATCCACCATGGTGCGGGCATCCTCATCGACGTAGCCTTGAGAGCGGTAGAGTTCATAGAGTTCCTGCCATTCCGCCTGGGGGAAATGATCGACCTCCCATGATTCCCGCTCACGCTCACGCGCGTAGAATTCCTGGTCCGATTTGGAGGACAGGTAGGCACCCACCCCCATCGAAAAGCCATCACCCATCAGATTCGCCAACCCAAGGATGAGAATGATGCCGGCATCCAGTTCTGCGCCCACCACGCCGCTGACGACCGCAAAAGTGGTGATGATGCCGTCCAAGCCGCCGTAGACCATGCTGCCAAGATATTTGGAGGCGCCGCGGGAATGCGGCTCTTCGCTATAGGCGCGCGCTATGGCTGCCGGATCGTGGGCAAGGGCAGAAAGGCTGGCATCATGCCCGGCATAGCCCTTTCGCGCTGCATCCAGACGTTTGGAGAGTCCCATGCTCAATCCTCGACCGGGAAACCGACCTTGATGGTCACCTGCCAAAGACCCACCTGGCTGCCCTCGACGCGACCACGGGTTTCGACCACTTCAAACCAGCTCAGGTTGCGAATGCTCTGGCTGGCTTTGGCGAGCGCATTATCGACAGCCTCTTCTATGCTGTTGGCGGAAGTGCCGGTCAGTTCGACTTGTTTGTATACGGGGTAAGACATGCTTTCCTCCTAATAGATGGTTGTGATCATCCAATTATACCCTCCTCGATATTCCATTCCATGATATAATCCGACCGCTTAAAAACCATCACACACGCGACCGGATTCGCCCTGCGTGCCGCATGAAGCGGTGAGGGGCAGTTTGAAGGCGCGGCGGACAAACGCAAAGGAGCAAAAATGTCCCCAATCATTTCCATGAAATCGCTGCTCGAGAGCGGCGTCCACTTTGGTCATCGCACCAACAAGTGGGATCCCCGCATGAAGCCCTATATCTTCACCGAGCGCAACGGCATTCACATCATCGACTTGCAGCAAACCGTCAAAGCGATCAACACCGCGTTCAACGCAGTGCGCGATAACGTGCAAAAAGGCGGCACGGTCATGTTCGTGGGCACCAAACGCCAGGCACAAGAGACGGTGCGGGATGAAGCCGTTCGCTGTGGCATGCCTTATGTGACCGAACGCTGGCTGCCAGGCACACTCACCAACTGGCAAACCATCTTCGCCCGCATCCAGGAGTTGGAACGGCTGGAGAAGATGCGCGACAGCGGCGATATCGACCGCCTGACAAAAAAGGAAGGTCTGATGATCGAACGCGAGATCAACCGCCTGCTGGTGCACTTGAGCGGTATCCGCGAACTGACCCGCCCACCGGAGATGTTGTTCATCGTGGACGTGGTGCGCGAAGCCACAGCGGTCAAGGAAGCCAACATCACCAACGTACCGGCACTCGCACTGGTCGACACCAATTGCGACCCGACCGGCATCGATTACGTCATCCCCTCCAACGATGACGCCATCCGTGCCATCAAGCTGCTGGTAGGCAAGATCGCAGACGCGGTGTTGGAAGGCAAAGCCATGCGCAAGGACGACGACATGGCGATGGAAGCCTTGCAGCCCACCCAACGCGTGATGGCGCGCGGCGAAGCTGCCCGCAGCCGCGCCCTCGATGTCGAGGAGATGGACGAAGAAAACCTGCTGGGTGAATCTACGCTGGCGAAGATCGTCGTGCACGAGTCCGATGATGATCAAGACGCAGAAGAAGCAGTAGCAGAAGAAACAGTCACAAGCGAAGTGGAAGAAAGCAAAGACACCGAGCCTGAAAAAGAGCAAGCCCCACAAAGTGAGGTGGAAGCGGTGGCGCCGGAGACGGTGCCTGCGGAGAAGCCTGAGACCGAACCAGCGGCGGAAGTTGAGCCAGAGGCGCTCCCCGCGGTCGAAGCCCAACCTGTCGAAAGTAAAGCAGAGGAAACCCCCGCGAGTGAGGAAAAGGCAGAAAAGAAACCTGCCAAAGCCAAAGCCGAGGTAACCCCGGCGAGCGATGAAAAGTTAGAAGAAAAAAAGCCTGCCCGCTCGAAAAGCAAGGACGCCGCAGCGGATGAAGAAAATACACAGGAATAACAACCCTGTCTGATCGAAACAACACCATTATTTTGGAGATAACAGGTTCATCATGCCAGAAATTACCATAGATATGATCAAGAAACTGCGCGGCGACACCGGCGTCGGCATCTCGGATTGTAAGGCTGCACTTGAACAAGCCGAAGGCGACATGGACAAGGCAATGGACTACCTGCGCGAGAAGGGCTTGGCGCTGGCAGCCAAACGCGCCAGCCGAGACGCATCGGAAGGGATGATCGAATTATATTCACACGGCAATGGTCGGGTGGGAGTGATGGTAGAGGTCAATTGCGAGACCGACTTCGTCGCCCGTTCTGAATCCTTCCGCACTTTTGCGCACGAGATCGCCCTGCAGGTGGCTGCGACCTCCCCGCTGTACATCAGCGAAGAGGACATCCCGGCTGAGGTCATGGAACACGAAAAACAGATCGCGACCAACAAAGCCAGGGAAGAAGGTAAGCCAGAAGCAGTCGTCCCGCGCATCGTCGAAGGCTACATTAAAAAGTACATGGAAGACTTCGTGCTGCTGAAACAGCCATATATCCGCGATGATGCGTTGACCATCCAGGAATACCTCAACCAGACGATCGCGTCGATCGGTGAGAATATCGTCATCCGTCGTATGGCACGTTGGGCGCTGGGTGAAACCAGCGAGATGTGACAAACCAAAGCCAACCTCGCGGTTGGCTTTTTTTTTACGGAGGTGGACATGGAAAGCATCAAATATCATCGCATTCTGCTGAAGTTGGGAGGGGAGGCGCTGGCTGGAGCTTCCGGGTTTGGCATCGACCCCGAGCAGGCAGCCCAAATCGCCAGGCGGGTGCAGGACGTGCGCGAGATGGGGGTGGATGTGGCAATCGTCATCGGCGCCGGCAATCTGTGGCGCGGTCGCGAAGGACTCAACTCCGGCATGGACCGCGCGACGGCAGACTACATGGGCATGTTGGCGACGATCATGAACGCACTGGCTCTGATGGATGGAATGGAAAGTATCAACCTGGTCACACGGGTGCAATCGGCAATCGAGATGCACACAGTTGCAGAACCCTATATCCGCCGCCGCGCCATCCGGCACCTGGAGAAGGGGCGGGTGGTGATCTTCGGCGGGGGAACCGGCAACCCATATTTTTCCACCGATACGGCTGCAGCGCTGCGCGCGATGGAGATTGACGCGGATGTGCTGATCAAAGCTACCAAGGTGGATGGCATCTATGATTGCGACCCCAAAAAGAACCCCGGGGCGAAAAAGTTCGATCACTTGACTTATATCGAGACGCTCAACCGGCAATTGGAAGTCATGGACAGCACTGCCATTTCGCTGTGCATGGAAAACAAACTGCCGATCCTGGTGCTCAACCTGTGGGATGAAAGTGCGCTACGCGATGCGCTGTTGGGCAAACATGTGGGTACGCTGGTCAGCGACGGGGAAGGGTAGACGACCAAGGCAGTCCGAACCATTGATTAGGGTAGGATGAACGCAGCGAAGAATCTCACATATTATTGAGAGACTCTTCACTGCGCCCTGGGTAACGGACCACGATTGCGGCAACCCCCTTCTCCCAACCGATCACCTGCCTGGGAACGAGAGGTTGATGCATCATTCCGCCCAACCTGCCGCAAGGCGATTCAATGCCTGCTGGTTCACACGCTTTGCTATAATAATGTTGGAGAGGCAATGAAATCGTATCGGAAAGAATTATGGTTCAATGTGCCCGCCCGACGGGCATACATCAACATCACGCCCGGCGTGGAGGAATGCCTGCGCGAAAGCGGTGTGCATGAGGGGTTGATACTGGTGAACGCCATGCACATCACAGCCTCGGTGTTCATCAACGACGACGAATCAGGGCTGCATCAAGATTACGACAAATGGCTGGAAAAGCTGGCACCGCACGAACCGATCAGCGCGTACCAGCACAATCGCACGGGCGAGGACAACGCCGACGCGCATATGAAACGCCAGGTGATGGGGCGCGAGGTGGTGGTGGCTGTCACCAATGGGCGGCTGGATTTCGGTCCCTGGGAGCAGATCTTCTATGGCGAATTCGACGGACTCCGCCGCAAAAGGGTGTTGGTGAAGATCATCGGAGAATGACCCCTACAGCGTGATGACCTTATCCGCCAATATCTGGGCGGTGAGGATATCCGTCATGCCGCCAACGATGCCGACCTGCACTTTTTCGGTCAAACCGAAGAAGTTCAAACAGGTGCCGCAAAGGATTAGGCGCACACCTTTGCTTTCCAGCGAACGCAGCGAATCCAACACCGGCGAACCTTCGACCGCCAATTTGACCCCTTCGGCATAGCAGCAGATGGCGTTCGGGAGCAAGTCATTCTCATTCAATAAATTCAGGTAAGTGCTGATCAGCCTGGTGGTCAGCGACGGGTCAGCCTGCCCCATGCCCTCGCGGGTGAGCAGGATGACCGTGGAACGCATTTTTTCGGCTTCGGATTGCATTTTGTGATCCTTCCTCCAAGTTCGATAAGATTACCAACCATCTTGACCGCTAGTTTACCACCAAGCCGGTGATGAACGATCGTTCGCCCGGTTGATTTTGATACAATCCTGTCATGTCAACAATGAAAATCGATCTCATAAGAATATCATTCGATCGCGTATCGCTTTCGAGAATTAATCGTCTTAATGAATAGACTGATGCTGCTCGACGAGAATGAGTTGCTGCAAGGCGCCCAGCGATGGGACCTGGATGCGCTGGGCAAGATCTATGACGCATACAGCCCCGGGCTGTACCGTTACGCATGGCGTTTATTGGGCGATGTGCAACTCGCCGAAGATTGTGTATCGGTAACCTTCGAAAGGTTCCTGCAAGCCTTGCAGAACGGTAGAGGACCCAGAAATCACCTGCAAGCCTACCTCTACCGCATCGCCCACAACTGGGTCACAGACCATTACCGAAAGAAGCAACCCACCACCATCAGCCTGGAAGATCATGAGCTTGAAGACGACCACCCGCTACCGGAGACCTGCGTGAACACCAGGCAACAGCAAGAAATGGTTCGCAACGCCCTCAACCAGCTTCCACCAGACCAGGGGCTGGTGATGTCGCTTAAATACCTGGAGGGGTGGGAAAGCGAGCAAATCGCAAGTGCATTGGAACGATCGATCGGCGCGGTCAAAGCCCTGCAGCACCGGGCAACTGCCGCCCTTCGGAAAAAGATCGAGTTTTCGGAGACAGCGCATGAATAAGCATAATCCTATGGACAATGACATCGACCCACGGCAGGGCTTTCAGGCATTGGCGGATGTGCCCCAGCGCGATCCTGCGCTGGCTGCGCAGGGCAAGGCGGCGTTCCTAACCAGTGCCAGGGAAATCTCTCGAACCGTATCCCAATCAGCCAATTCGCGTCATAAAGAATGGATGAATCCAATATCGTTGATCTTTGGAAAGGAGCCCATTCTGAAAATGAACAAACTCGGCATCGCCTTAATCATGGTTTTCGTACTGCTGGCGGGCACCGGCGTCACCGTCTACGCTTCCCAGTCCAGCCTGCCCGGGGATCTGTTGTACCCGGTAAAACTGGCAAGTGAGGATACAGCCGCGCTCATTTCGAACGAGCCGGCAGACGCCATGTCGTTGAACCTCAAGCTGGCTGACCGGCGCATGACGGAATACATCCTGCTGCAAGGCGAGGGTGAGATACCGCCGGAAACACTGCCATTGGCGCTGGAAAATCGCCTGGAACTGGCATTCAAAGCCGCCAGCCAGTTGGATGACCCCGCGCTGGCATCCGCCCAATTACGCCTGGAACAGCAGGTGCGCTCTCAATTGGAGCGTTTGACAACCCTGAATGCGCCCCACGACCCGCAGGCGTTGGCAGAACTCACCCGGCTGCAAGATAGGTTGCAGGAGCGCCTCTACCTGGCTGAACTGCCTGCGGACCAGTTCCGAACCCAGTTGAAACTTCAATTGCAGGATCGTGAAGCCATCAGGCTGCATCTCACCGAGACGCCGCAGGCGGGTGGCGGCTATGGACCAGGGGCATTGGTCACCGAACAACCCGGCGAGACCGGTGGTTACGGTGCGGGCGGGTCGCTGGAGAACACACCCGGCTCCGGCGATGGCTACGGTCCTGGACCATATATCACCGGCACCCCCACGCCCGGCAGCAGCTACGGACCGGGTCCGGGTCTCACCGGCACCCCTATCCCGGGCGGACCATACGGTCCGGGACCAGAAGACCCGCCGGGCGATGGTTACGGTCCGGGCGATGGCGGTCAACCGGAGGAACCGCACAAGGGGAATGGCAATTAGAGCAGGCAAATCATAAAGGCTGACTTGACTGGAAGCCCAACACGCTGCGCTCCTTCCTAATATTGATCAGGAGGGAGCGCAGCACATTGTGGGTGGTCGATCCGTCATACCGTCGGACACAACCGGCTTACCGTTGGCTTTTGCCGGTCCGCCAGCCATTGGGCTTGGCGTATGGCGCGCCATCCCCGGCGCGCATATCGGTGAGTTCGCTTCATTGGCAGTGGTGATTAGAATCTTCGTGTGGTATGCAGTCAAAAAACAGAGGCAGCAGGCGTCTGAAGATCGGGTGAATGCCAGATCAGCCGGTGTGCATCTCGCCACAGCATGGATAATTCCCGCCGTGCGCCTCAACCGGCACTTTGCGGCGGTCTTTTCTTCTCCACCAGCGCCTGTTTCTCCTCCGCCGTAAGGAAAGCGGCTTCCAACGCATTACGCTGCGCCTGCCGGATCATCCCTGGTGTCAAACCGGCAGCCGGAGCGGCAATGTTGTACTCATACGCCAGATCGATGGCGCTGATGCCGGGGTCATCGGTGTTCAATGTGACACACAGCCCTTTTTCCATGAAGGCGCGCGCGGGGTGGCTGGCATAGTCCGGCACACAAGAGGTTTGCAGGTTACTGGTGAGGTTCTCCTCCAAAGGGATGCGATGTGCCAGCAGGTGATCGACCAACGCATGGTCCTCGATGGCGCGGATGCCGTGACCGATGCGTTCGGCGCCCAATAAGTCGAGCGCCTGCCACACAGAGCGCGGTCCGGCGATCTCGCCG